>NZ_CAXFCL010000126.1:0-23534 GCF_964000955.1 uncultured Abyssibacter sp. | reverse complement strand
GGCCGCCAGCTCTACCATGGCGTCTGCGCGGGCTGCCACGGCGCCTCCGCCATCAGCAGCGGCCTGGTCCCGGACCTGCGCTACCTGGATGCCGAGACACATGCGCAGTTCGGCCCCATCGTCGCCGGCGCCCGAGCCTCACGTGGCATGCCGTCCTTCGCCCACCTGTTGCCCCCGGAGCAGATTGCAGTGATTCACCAGTATCTGATCAAGCGCGCGCACGACCTGACCGCCGCCCGCGCCGAGACGACCGAATGAGGCGAGCGCTCGCCTGCCTGCTGCTGAGCGGATCCGCCACCGTGACCGCCCAGACACTCCAGTTGGATCCTCTGATCGTCAGTGGTGACGCCGAACCGGCGCCGCCGTCGTCTACGCAGCTCGACGGCAGCGCGGCCGAAACCTCGGATGCGCTAAGCCTCGACACCTGGTTGCAACAGGTGCCTGGCGTGTTCGCGCAGAACCGCTACAACCTCGCCCAGGGCCTGCGGCCGTCGATTCGCGGCTTCGGCGCCCGGGCCGCGTTCGGGGTGCGCGGGATTCAGGTACTGGTCGACGGCGTCCCGCTGACGCTGCCCGACGGGCAGACCGAGCTCGACGTGCTGGACCTGGAGGCCGTGGAACGTATCGACGTGATTCGCGGTCCGGCCGCGGCGCTGTTCGGCAACGCGGCCGGCGGCGTCATCGCCATCGAGACCGCCGATCCTCCCGAGTCCTTCGAGACCGGGGCTCGAATCACCGCTGGCGAGCTGGGGCTGCGCCGCTGGCGCGCGACGCTGGGCGGCGGCCTGGGCGCGGACACGTCCGCGCGTCTGGCGCTCGGAGAGCAACGCCTGGACGGCGCGCGTGATCACGCCAACAGCCAAGTCCGACGGCTTAACGCCCGCAGCCGGACCGGGCTGGCCAACGGCCGGGTGAAGTTCAACGCCAGCGCGCTGGACGTCACCGCTCAGGACCCGGGCTCGTTGACCCGCGCCCAGGTTGATGACGATCCCGGACAGGCCGCGGCGAACAACCTGCGCTTCGATGCCGGCGAGCGCATCCGCCAGCAGCGCCTGAGCGGCCGCTGGCTGCGGACCACACGCACCGCGTCCTGGTCGTTGCAGGGCTTCGCCGGGCAGCGACTGTTCGAAAACCGCCTGCCCTTCGAATCCGGTGGGCAGGTGAGTTTCGACCGACGCTTCGGCGGTCTCGGCGGCACGCTGACAACCACCACCGCGGGCTGGGACCTGACCACCGGCCTGGATCTGCAACACCAGCGCGATGCCCGCCGGCGTTATGACAACCTCGACGGTGGCGTGCGCGGCGATCTGGCGCTGGATCAGACCGAGACAGCGACCGGCTCCGGACTCTACCTGGCCGCCGAACGCCCGCTGGGACCCGGGTGGCAACTCGATCTCGGCCTGCGCCTGGATCATCTGCGCATCGCGGTGGACGACCATTTCGGCAGCGACGGCGACGACTCCGGTGATCGCGACTTCGACGCGACAAGCTGGTCGGCTCAGCTCGCCCGCGAACTGGGTGCCGACCACCGCCTGACCCTGCGCGTGGCCAGCGCCTTCGAGTCCCCTACCGCCACCGAGCTGGCCAACCCGGACGGCGGCGGCTTCAATCCCGACCTCGACCCGGCCCGCGCCACGGCCGCCGAACTGGGCGTCAGCGGACTCACCCCGTCGGCTTCATACAGCATCGTGGTGTTCACGACCCGACTGCGCGACGAACTGGTGCCGTTCGAGCGTGACGACCAGCCGGGCCGGACGTTCTACCGCAACAGCGGCCGCTCCTCGCGAGACGGTGTCGAACTTGCGTGGACGCAGCAACTGACGCCGCGGTGGTCGACCCACGCCGGCTACACGTTCAGCCAGTTCGAATTTGATGACTACATGCGAGACGGGATGGACTTCGCCGGCAACCGCCAGCCGGGCATCCCGCGGCAGCACGGGTATCTGACGGTGAGCTGGGCGCCGGGCGCCACCCTGCTCAGTCTGCGTGGTCGGTTCATCGGTGAGCTCTATGCCGACGACGCCAACAGCACCCGCGTTCCGGGCCACGCGCTGCTCGACCTCGGCGGTTCGCTGCCGCTGGACGCGAAGCGGCGCTGGACGCTGCGCGCGGGCGTCAACAATCTTGGCGACATCGACTACGCCGACAACGTCCGCATCAATGCCTTCGGTGGTCGCTACTTCGAACCGGCGCCCGGCCGACACGTCTATGCCGGCCTGGAGGCCGCGTTCTGAGCCCGGGCGGGAGTTCCCCTACAGGAACAGAATCAGCAGCAACGCACCCAGCGCCAGCCGGTAGGCCACGAACGGCGCGAAGCCCATCCGATTGATGGCCCCGAGGAAAAGATGAATGCAGGCGTAGGCACTCACCGCGCTCAGCGCGGTTCCACCCACGATCGCGGCCCAGTCCACCGGACCATCCATCTTGAGCAAATCCAGGGTCTTGAGCCCGCCGGCAAGCAGGATCAGCGGAATGGCGAGCAGGAACGAGAAGCGGGCCGCCGCCTCGCGCTCAAGACCCAGGAACAGCGCCGCGGTCATGGTGATGCCGGACCGCGAGGTGCCGGGAATCAGCGCCAGGGCCTGGGCCAGGCCGACCCACAGGCCGTCGACCCAGCCCATGTCCTGCGTCCCACGTCCACCACGCCTGCGATCGGCCCACCACAGCAACAGGCCGAAACCGATGGTCGTCGCGGCGATGACCAGCGGACTGCGCAGATAGACCTCGATCCAGTCCTTGAACAGCAGACCGGCCAGCCCGGCCGGAATCGTCCCGAGCACCACCAGCAGACCCAGGCGCGCCTCCGGATTCATGCCGCGGCCGGCGGCCCAGGCCAATGTGCCCCCGCTCACCGACCAGACATCGCGCCGGAAATAGCCGACCACCGCGATCAACGAACCCACGTGAACGGCGACATCGAAGGCCAGCCCCTGATCCTGCCAGCCCAGCAGCACGGGCACGAGGATCAGGTGGGCGGAGCTGGAGATCGGCAGAAACTCGGTGATGCCCTGTACAACGGCCAGCAATATGATCTGCAGCCACGTCATACTCGGGCGCCTGTCATCCGTCGAAACATCAACTCACTCCCGTGAATCAGAAAGTCGAAAACGCACCGGTCGCATTGATCACCGGCGCAGCCAAGCGGCTGGGCGCCGCGATCGCCACGGAGCTGCATCGGAGGGGATATCGCATCATTGTCCACTATGGAGGCTCGTCGAAGGAAGCCGAGGCGCTGAGCAGCCGGCTCAACACCGACCGCCCCGGGTCGGCCATGACCGCGCAAGCCGATGTCGCCCGGGTGTCGGCGCTGCGGGACCTGGTGGACACCACCGTCGAGCGCTGGGGACGGCTGGACCTGCTGGTCAACAACGCCTCCACGTTCTACCCGACGCCGATGGGCCGCCTGGACGAAGCAGCGTTCGAGGACCTGATCGCCACCAACCTCCGGGCACCGCTGTTCCTGATCCAGGCCGCCCGCCCGCATCTGACCGAATCGGCCGGCAGCGTGATCAACATCGTGGACATTCACGCCCAGCATCCGCGACCGGACTACTCGGCCTACTGCGCGGCCAAGGCCGGGCTGGATGCCATCACCCGGTCCCTGGCGGTGGAGCTGGCGCCAGCGATCCGCGTCAACGGCGTGGCGCCGGGCACGATACTGCCGCCGCCCGAGTTCGATGGTGATGTCGATACCTGGGAGCGCAGCTCGGCCGCACCGGTCCCGATGCAGCGGACCGGCATGCCGGAGGAGATCGCGCACATGGTCGCGTTTCTCGCCAGCGACGAGGCCGCCTATGTAACCGGGCAGATCATCGCCGTGGACGGGGGCAAGTCCCGCGCCTGACCGCGCTACCTGGAGCCGCCTTGGGACTCGGACCGGAACTCGATGCGAGATTCTCCCAGCGCCTCGCCGTCCGGCCCGAAACGACGCTCGGCCATCTCGACCCGTCCGTCCGCGCCCCAGCGCAACGCGGTGCTGGCGCGGGTGCCGTAGTTCTCGCCACGGATGAATATCGGCGACAGGAAACGCTCCAGCTCGATCCCGACACCGGTGTCCGGCAGCGCCGCATCCTCGGCGGGTGCGGTCTGCCCCATCATGTCCAGCAACGCCGCCGTGCCACGATCCGACCCCATCGCGGCATCCAGCGCCTCACGGGCGCGCCGCACCTTGGGCCAGGGTGAATCCAGCGCGCCGTTCGACAGCGCATGCAGCCCCGGCTCGATGCGTTGCAGGCCCGCGGACTCGCGGTTGGCGAGAAACCAGAATTCGCGCCCGTCGAACATCAGCAGGCTGAAACCGGCGTAGCGCTCGAGATCGACCCCCGCCGCATAGTCCCGCGGCGACAGGCTGCCGCGCAGGAAGTCGGCGACCAGCGCGCCCCGGGACGGCGCGCCCTCGGCGGTCTGCTGCATTTCACGGTAATTGGTCAGCGCGGCGAAGCGACCTCGCCGGGAGCTTCCAAGCCAGGTGCCGCCGGCACGCAGATCACGCCCCCCCAGGATGTCCGGCGCGTCGTCCCACCAGTCCATGGCGGCGGCGGGACGATCATGAAACTCGTCCCGATTGGCCGCTACGACCAGAGGGCGGGCCTGGTCCGGTTGCCAGGCGAAAGCGATCAGGCACATGGCCGCGTCCAGAATGATTCGGCGCGCAAGGATTCTGAGGCGCCGGGACGATGTCAACCTCCCGCGCGTGAACGCTTTCCACTTTCCCTTGTAGAGTGCGGTCATGAATGATGACGCCATCTCCGACGAGACACGTCTGGCTGCGGTGCGCAACTGGGAGCGGCAGCCACCCGGCATCGGCGTGCGCGGGCTCGGCCAGAGCAGCGGCCGCATCGCACGCTACTTCCGGGGTGCGGTGCCAACGAGCCTGATCGAGATGGCCCTGAACTCCGCGAACGACCTGGCGCTACGCTCCTCATCCACCGCCACCGTGCTGCGCTGGGCGAATGCCGATTCGGTGGAAAGCCTGCGCGCCGCGCCGCTGGACCTCGGAGACAGGCTCAGCCAGCGGGTCCAGCGCGAGGCGATGGCCGCCGCGGCAACGCTGGGGGCCACCACCGGCCTGGGCGGCGCCGCGCTGATGGCCGTGGACATCCCGGCGTTGATCACGCTTTGCCTGCGCACCATCCACCGCACCGGCCTTGCCTACGGCCTGCCGCTGGAAGGGGAGGCCGGACGCATGCTCGCCATCGGCCTGTTCGCCCTGTCCTCCTCGAACACACCCGAGGACAAGCAGGCGGCGATCGAGGCACTGTCGCGCACGACGCCGGGTACGCCCATGGCCAGCCTGCTGGAAGCCGCATGGCGCGAAGGGCTGGAGCGCGCCTCAGAACGCGAACTGACCAAGCGCGCAGTGACGTTCTCGATGTCCAATCTTGGCCGTCAGCTCGGATGGAATCTGGCCAAGCGCAAGTCGGCCGCGGCCATCCCGGTGCTGGGCGCGGTGGTCGGCGGCTCGGTCAACGCGTGGACGGTCTACGATCTCGCGCGCAACACGCGCTTCGCGTTCCTCGCCTGGCGTCTGGGCCACTGGGGGCCGCAGTCCGCGATCGCCTGCACGCACATGGACGCGCTGCCAGCACCACCGACGGACGAACGGTCCGGACCCTGAGCCCGCCTCGTCGCTTGCGCCAAGCCCCCCGAGAGCGCAGGATTTCACGGCACGCAACGCGCTTGCGGCACGGTCCAACGGCCTGCCCCGCGCGCCGCGAACACTCCAACAAGAACGCCAATACGGGAGGAGAAACATGCGCCGCATGACGCCGCTAGACGCTGCCTGGCTGACCGTCGATTCGCGTGACACACCGATGCACGTGGCCACCCTGGTCATCCTGTCCAAGCCCCGGAACGCGGCGCCCAGTTACCTGCGCGATCTTGTCGACGAGTTCCAGGGCGCCCGCAGTTTCGTACCGCCGTGGAACCTGCGCATCCGCCAGTCGCCACTGAAAAACGTGCTGCCGGTGGTGGAGGAAATCCACGACATCGACATGGAATACCACGTGCGGCACTCGGCCCTGCCCGAGCCCGGCGGCGAGCGCGAACTGGGCGTGCTGGTCTCTCGCCTGCACGCCAACCAGCTCGATCTGACCAGGCCGCTGTGGGAATGCCACATCATCGAAGGGCTGGAGAAGGACCGCTTCGCGATCTACACGAAGATGCATCACGCGCTGGTCGACGGCGTCGCCGGCGTGCGCATCATGCAGCGCTCGTTCTCGGAAAGCGCGCGCGAACGCAACATGGCGCCGCCGTGGTCACGACGCGCGGCGACGGAACCCAAGCGTGAACGACACGCCGATGCGGCGCTAAGCCCCACGGGCTGGGCCGCCGCGGCCCTGGCGAGCACCCGCTCCAAGGCGCGCAGTGCCGCCGGCCTGGGCAAGACCGTCGCCCATCTGGTCAGCGCGGCGGGCAACCGGGAAAACGCGCTGACGTCACCTTACGACTCGCCGAAGTCGGTGCTGAACCGGCGCATTTCGCCACCACGGCGTTTCGGCACGCAGCAGTACGAACTCGAGCGGCTGAAGAAGATCTGTCAGGCCGCGGACGTCACGCTCAACGACGTCGTGCTGTGCATCTGCGGCGCCGCGCTGCGGCGCTTCCTGCTTGAGTCCAACGCGCTGCCGGACAAGCCGCTGACCGCGGGCATTCCCGTGTCGGTCCGACCGGCCGGCGACATGCAGGTGGGCACGGCGATCAGCTTCATCCTGTCCACGCTGGGCACGGACATCGCCGATCCGCTACTGCGATTGCAGGCCATCCACGCCTCGACCAGCAAGGCCAAGGGCGAGTTGCAGACACTGACCCGCAAGCAGATCGACGGCTACACGCTGATGCTGATGGGGCCATTCATCGGCTCACTGGTCACCGGCCTCGGCGGCCGGACCCGGCCGGTGTTCAACATCACCATCTCCAACGTACCGGGCCCGAAGAAACCGCTGTATTTCAACGGTGCACGGGTCGAGGGCGTCTACCCGGTGTCGCTGGTGACACACGGCCAGGCGCTGAACATCACCTGTCTGTCCTACGCGGGCAAGCTGAACTTCGGCTTCACCGCCGCGCGCGACACGCTGCCGCACATGCAGCGTCTGTCGGTCTACACCGGCGAGGCGCTGGAAGAGCTGGAAACCCTGCTGATGACCCGATCGGCGTCGAAGCCTTCGACCACACGCAAGCGAAAAACGGGCTAGCCCGGACAAAAAAAGAGGGCGCCATCGGCGCCCTCTTTTCGTTCGGGACTGCGCGCTACTGCGAAAGCGCGGCCCGGAAGGCGAAGAACCCGCTGCCGGTGCAGGCATCCGCGTCCTCGTAGCTGTCATCGACCACGTTGTCGATCCAGTTCACGAGCAGTTCGTAGCCTTCCATGTGCACCACGCTGCGTGCCAGCGGCGGCATCCGCGCGGCGATGGTCGTCGCGTCCGGCCCGACTCGATACGGGATGATGGAATCCGACGCATCGCCCGGATGGATGTCAACGGAGCGTCCGCCGCGACCTTCGGTTCCGGTCGCCGTCGGCCCCTTGCAGATGCCGTACACGCCGTTCACGTCACGGTACCAGTCGACATACATCCCCGTGTTCGAAGCCTGGCCGTGCGGGTTGTGGCAATGCGCACAGTTGATTTCCAGATAGGCGCGGGCACGGGCCTCGATATCCTCGGGAGAACCTGCCGCGTATCCGGAGTCACCCGGGACGTTGTAGATCGGCAAATGCTCGATCGCGGTGGCGACATGGGTTTGCGGATCCACCGTCAGGTCGTCCGGACAGTTGTCCATGTAGCCGTTCTCACACCAGTACACCACCTGGTTGTAACCGGCGACCGAATGGTGTGCCTGCCCCGAGTCGATCGGCGATTCACTCTCGTAGGCGCGGTTCAGGTTGCGCGGCTTCGGTCCGATGGGCGATGCACCTGGCTCGACGTCGTTGTTGCTGTGACAGGTCACGCACTGGCTGCCGTTCGGGAACAGATACTCCTGCGTGGAGCCGGTGTGGCGCACGCCACTATCGACATCGGTGTAGTCCCAGGAGGCGGCGGTCGATCCACCTTCCAGCGCGAGATGCGCCGACCAGTGACCGTCTTCCTGGGTCCAGATGTATTCCAGACCATCCCAGTAGACCTGACCGTCGTTGCGTGCGCGCTTGATCAGCAGACGCGTCTCCGCCGGGGTCTCGACGCCCGTGGTCTCGTCGGCGAACGCGAAGGTCTTCGCGATGATCGTGCCGACCGGGAACAGGATCGACGTGTTCACGCCGTCCGCGGTGTCACGGTAGTGCGCCTTCTCACCCGGAGGCAGGAACAGCACGCGGTGCTTGGTCGAATAGTCCGTGAACAGCTTGCTGTTCAACACATACGGAATACCGCGACCGTTCGGGGTGCTGCGAGGATCTTCAGGGTCGGCGAACAGATGGTACTGACCCAGCGACGGGCAGTTGACCGCATACGCCTTGCTGTTGATCTGGCCGCTGCCCACCGAGGCGTTGCACAGGCGTGCGACTTCCTCGGCCGAGGGTGCCGGGTCCACCGCGCCGGACGGTTCGAACGGCGGGGTCACCACGGGGTCGAGGTGCTTCATCGGCTTGCCGTACTCGGTCGGGCAATCATGCGGACTCATGTCGAAGTCCGATGCGAAGTTCGCGATGCCGGACAGAATGTCCACGATGCCGTCGACACTCAGCAGATCGGTGATGTTGCCGCCCAGCAGCAGGAAGAGCGCCTCCAGGCCATCCAGACCGTGGAAATTCGCGTAGGTCTGGCTGTCGTCGGCGAAGACGTTGTCGTCGGCGATACAGGACGACCACCACTCGGGCAGGATGCGCTCGCCCTGGTCATCGAACTTGTAGGCGTTGTAGCGGCAATCCGGGTTCGGGTACTGGTTGCCCGAGATCGGCTTGCCCTGCTCGTCCTGCGGCAGCGGGTCACCATTGGAGTCGACCGGATACGGGCACTCCGGGTCATAGTCATCCAGGTAGCCGTCCCAAACGATGTGAGCGCCGGCATAGCGCCCCAGCGCCGCCAGATTCTTCAGGCCGATCAGCATCGGAAACACCGACGTGATCTGGTCGCCACCGCTGGAGATGATCGCCTGCAGATCCGGGAGCGGCAGACGGTTGCCGTTGTTCTCGAAGGTGTTGCCGTAGATGTTGACCGTTTCGCTGTACATGTCCAGACGACGGTCGCCCGGTTCGCCGAGCACCTCGTAGCTGGTGTGCACGATGCCGGCGGTGTCGTGATCCTTGAACGTGTTGTTGAAGATCTCGATCTTGTCGTAGCCCAGCGTCATCAGCCCGATGCCCTGAGGTACGTCCGATACCAGCGTGCCCGGTTCGGCGAAGTTGTAGACGTTGTTGTTGCGCGCCATGTTGCCGTGTACCCGCGTGGACTTGCCATAGCGGGTGATGCCGTCCAGGTCGTAGACCAGGAAACCGGCGGTGTTGCATTCGGCGAGGTTGTCGATGAACTCGCCACTGCGGACGTTTTCGATCTCGAATGCGAACACGTTGTAGGCGGCACGCGAGTTCTGGATGATCGCGTTGTCCGTCTGCCCGACGTAGATGCCCGCATCCGACGCGCCGATCGATTCGGCGTGGTCGACCAGGATGTTTTCGGACTCGACCGGATACACGCCATAGCGGCCCGCGGCCACGCTGACGGTGTAATCGGGCGATGCAGCCCGCTCGTTGCGCGGCGGCTCCGTGCAGGCGACGTGGATCTTCTCCGCGTAGTTGTCCGCGGTGATCAGGTCCTCGTCATCCGTGTGGAAACCGCTGGACCACATGGTGCGCACGTGGGTCAGCGTGCCGTGATTCACGCCCTTGAGCTTGATGCCGTCGCCGGGCGTATCCAGCACCGTCAGGTCCTGCACGGTGATGCCGCGCACGTTGCTCGCGAGAATGCCTTCCTGCGAGGTGCTGTTCTTGAACGAGAGAATGGTCTCGTCCATGCCGCATCCCTTGATCAGGATGTTCTCGGTGTTGGCGAGCGACAGACCGGTTTCCAGTTCGTAGTAGCCGCAATCGAACTGAATCGTGTCCTTCGGACGCGCCTGAACCATCGCGCTGGCCATCTGCCCGGTGGCTTCCGGGCCGAGTTCGATGAAGAACACGCGCCCTTCCGACGAGCCCGTGCTGTCACTCGGCGGGCTGCTGGTGCCACAAGCGGACAACAGAAGAAGCACGGTCGATAGGCCGACCAGAAGGCGACATGAGTGGGTCATGCGGTTCCCCGATTCAGATGGGCGTGGACTTCAGAGCAAGAGAAAGCCAGATTCAGAATATTTAGCTCTCACTTAACGTTACACGCAGATGACGGCACGCCGGTTAGTAAATTTGGCTCACCGTCTGTCCGGACCAAACCGGCCCTCAGACGAAAAAAGGGGCGCCAAGGCGCCCCTTTTTTCGGTGGTGTCGCCTGGTCAGCGACTCGCAAAAAGTCCACCACCTCCGCAGGCATCCGCGTTGGCGTAGCTATCGTCGATGACGGTATCGATCCACTCCACCAGCAGGGCATGAGCTTCGTCGTGCACCACACTGCGCGCGATCGGCGGCATTCTCGCGGCAATGGTGTCCGCCTCGGGACCGATGCGATACGGAACAATGGAATCCGCCGCGTCGCCCGGGTGAATGTCCACCGAACGCCCGCCACGGCCCTCGGTGCCCGTCGCCGTTGGCCCCTTGCAAATGCCGTAAACACCGTCGACCGGACGCGCCCAGTCCACGTAAAAGCCCGTGTTCGATGCCTGGCCCTGCGCGTTGTGGCAATGCGCGCAGTTGATCTCGATGTAGGCGCGGGCGCGGGCCTCGATGTCCTCGTCCGAGCCCGCGGGGAAACCGGCATCGCCGGGCACATTGAAGATCGGCAGATGCTCAACGTTGGAGGCGACCTGAGTCGCGGGATCGACACCCAGGTCGGTCGGGCAGTTGGTCAGGAAACCGTTGTCACACCAGAAGGCGATCTGATTGACGCCATCCACCGCGTGCTGGGGCCGTGCGGCCGCCATCGCGGAATCCGCCCGGTAGGCGCGGTTGAGATTGCGTGGCTTGGGACCAATCGGCGCAGCGCCCGTTTCGACATCGTTGTTGCCGTGACAGGTGATGCACTGGTTGGCATTGGGGAACAGGTAGTTCGCCGTCGAACCGGTGTGGCGCACCCCGCTGTCGACGTCGGTGTAGTCCCAGCTCACGGACGCCGAACCGCCCCCCAGCTTCAGCTCGGCGACGCGCTCACCGTCGACCTCGGTCCAGATGTATTCCAGGCCATCCCAGTACACCTGCCCATCGTCGCGCTGACGCTTGATGAGCAAACGGGTTTCAGCGGCGATCTCGGTCCCGGCCGTCTCGTCGGCAAACGCGAAGGTCTTGGCGATGATCGTGCCCACGGGGAACAGAATCGTGGCATTCACGCCGTCATCGGTGTCGCGGTACTGCGCCGCCATGCCGTCAGGCAGATAGGCCACCCTGTATTTGGTGGAGTAGTCGGTAAACAGCTTGCTGTTCAGGGTAAAGGGCAATCCGCGACCGTTTGGCAGGCTGAGCGGGTCCGCCGGATCGCTGAACAGGTGGTACTGGTCCAGCGTCGGGCAATTGACCTTGAAGGCCGCGGCGTTGATCTGTCCCACCGGCACATCCGCATCGCAGAGCAAGGCAATCTCCTCCGCGGTGGGTGCCGGGTCGACGTCACCCGAGGGCACGAACGGTGGAATCACGACCGGTGGCAGTGGTGGCAGATTGCTGCCATAGGCCGTCGGGCAGTCGTGATCCGCCATGTCGAAACTCGATGGAAAATCCTGGACGCCTGCGATGATCTCCTGCAGCGCGGCCGGATCCAGCAGCACGCTGGGATCTCCGCCCGCGGCGAGGAACACCGCTTCCAGGCCTTCCGTCCCGTGGAAATTGGCGAAAGTCAGGCTGTCATCGGCGAAGTCGTTATCCGCATCGATGCAAGAGAACCACCAGGTCGGCTTGATGCGCGTGCCTTCATCATCGAACTTGTACGCGTTGTAGCGACAATCCGGATTGGGATACTGGTTGCCCTGGATCGGCCGACCCTCCGCATCCTGCGGGATGGGCTGGCCCTGA
The DNA here is from genome assembly GCF_964000955.1 of uncultured Abyssibacter sp. Classification (NCBI taxonomy): domain Bacteria; kingdom Pseudomonadati; phylum Pseudomonadota; class Gammaproteobacteria; order Chromatiales; family Oceanococcaceae; genus Abyssibacter; species uncultured Abyssibacter sp. The sequence goes on along the minus strand of NZ_CAXFCL010000126.1, from coordinate 11,458 downwards.
TTGTCCGTCGGGTACGGACAATCGGCATCCAGCACATCGGCATAGCCGTCCCACAGGATATGGCCGCCGCGGTATTGATCCCCGCCGGCCTGGTTTTTCAGCCCGACAAGCGTGGGAAACGCCGACGTCACCTGCTCTCCGCCGGTTTCGATGATCGCGGCGACATCAGGCGGCGGCAGGTTGTTGCCGTTGTTGGAGAAGACGTTGTTGTAAATCCGCACGCCTTCGCCGTACATGTCCAGGCGCCGGTCACCAGGCGGCCCGAACAGTTCGTAGCTGGTATGAACAATTCCTGCGGTGTCGTTATCGCGGAACTCGTTCTCGAAGATATCCAGCTTGTCGTAGGCCAGCGTGATCATGCCCACGCCGCGCGGCACGTTGGAGACCAGCGTGCCGGGCTCGGCGAAGTTGTAGGTGTTGTTGTTGACGGCGACGTTGCCATACATCCGCGTGGCCTTGCCGTAGCGCGTGAGGCCATCCAGGTCGTAGACCAGGAACCCGCCGGTGTTGCACTCCGACAGGTTGTTGACGTATTCGCCGCCACGCACGTTCTCGATCTCGAAGCCGAACACGTTGTACGCGGCGCGGGAGTCGCGAATGATGGTGTTGTCGGTCTGGCCGACATAGATACCGGCATCCGACGCGCCCACCGATTCGGTGTGCTGCACCAGAATGTTCTCGGATTCCACCGGATAAATGCCATACCGGCCGGAGGCGACCGACACGCGGTAACCGGGCTCGCCGGCACCAATGTCCTGACTCCCATCGGCGGAGCGCTGCGGATTCACGCAGGTCACGTTCAGTTTGTCGGCGTAGTTGTCCGCGGTGATGGTGTCCTCATCCTCGGTGAGGCGGCCACTGGACCACATCGCGCGCACCCGCGTCAGTGTGCCGTGGTTGACCCCCTTGAGCTTGAAGGCATCACCCGGCGAGTCGAGAACGGTCAGGTCTTCGACGACCAGCCCCCGCACATTGATGGCGAGAAAGCCTTCCTGCGCCTGGCTGTTCTTGAAGGAGAGAACGGTGTCGTCAATGCCGCAGCCTTTGACCAGCACGTCTTCGGTGTTGGTGAGCTGAAAACCCGTCTCGAGTTCGAAGTAGCCGCAATCGAACCGGATTTCGTCCTTCGGCCGCGCCTGAACCATGGCCGCGACCATGTCGCTGGTGGCGTCCGGCCCGGGTGAGATGATGAACGTGCGACCGACCGTGTCGGACCCGCCGTCCGCTGCATTCCCAGGTTGGCTGCTCGAGCCACAACCGCTCATCAAGGCGGCCAACAACAACCCCGCCGTCGCAAGCATGCGCTGATTCATCAGGTTTTTCTCCTCACTCGCACCAAGATCCAGGGGGCTTTTCCGGTCGTGACCACCGATCACGGTGCCCCTCGTGTCCCATAGGATGCCTGAGCACGACGCTGCGTGCCGGGAAAATCATCCCAGCGCAATACAGCCCAACGCGTTGCTACACGGTCTGCGGCAGACGCTCAGTCAGCCAGGCACCGATCGCCGCGATCTGCTCCGGGCAGACCTGGTGCTCCATCGGATATGTCCGCCAGTCCACCGCATACCCCGCCTCGGTGAGGAAATCCCTGGACGCGGCCCCAAACTCCGGCGACACCACGGGATCGAAGCTGCCATGCATCATCAGGATGGGCAGATCGCGATTCGCGGCGTGAGCCTCACTCGTCAGGCGGTCGCGCAACGGCAGATACGTGGACAGGGCGAGCAGCCCCGCCAGCCGCATCGGGTATCGCAGCGCGGTGTGCAACGCCACCGCGCCGCCTTGAGAGAACCCGGCAATGACAATCCGCCCGGGTTCAATACCCGCTTCGCGTTGCTGGGCGATCAGCTCATCAACGCGGCGCGTGGATGCCGCAATGCCTTCCGCATCCTCGCGCCCTTCCGCGGTGAGCGACTTGATGTCGTACCAGGCCCGCATGGCCATGCCCATGTTCAGCGTGACCGGCCGAACCGGCGCGTGCGGGAACAGGAAGCGCACCCCATGCCCGGCCGGCAGCCCCAGCATCGGCACGACGGGCACGAAATCATTGCCGTCGGCCCCCAGCCCATGCAGCCAGATCACGCAAGCGTCGGCGGCGCGGTCGGGTTCGAGCACAACGGAGTCGTCTTGGAAATGGGCCATGTGCGTGCTTTCGATAAACTGGGGGCTCATTGTTGATGAGGCCATTGGAGGCCGACAAGCTCATGCGGCTGATCACGTTGCTGTTGGGGGCCGCACTGATGACGGCTTGCGGCCAGATGGGCCCCCTGGTGCGGCCCGGAGACTCTCCCGACCGGGAGACACGTGACCGCACGACCGAGACCACGGCGCCCACGACCGCGGACACGACGGACCAGGATGATGCCGAGACACCCTGAATGATGCGCAGCCGGCCATGGGCGAGCGTGTCACCTTCGAGGAACGAACGCCGCCCGGCCAGGCGCTCCACCACCCGGCCGGCCATCGCAACCACCGCGCTCATGCCGCCGAGCTGCGTCAGCCGACCTGCGCGATTTGCGATACCGCTGCTCTTGCTGATGTGTTGCATCGGGTCAAGCGCGCTGGCGGCCTCGGACCCACGCGTCGGCTGGCTACCCACACAGCCTGCGGTGAAACCGCTGATGGCGGTCTCCGCGGAAGCGGTCAACGAGCTGTCGTTCTCACGCTTCAGCCGCAATGGGGATACCGCCACGCTCGGCCACGGCAAGCTGGGGCTGGAATACGTGTTCCATGGCTGGAAGCGCGCCGGCGCGGTGACTCAGGTCGGGTTGATGGCGTCCACGCAGTCCCAATTCAACATGAGCACCTCGTCGGACGACCTGATCAACACCGACTACTTCCTCGCGATACCGGTGATGTGGAGCAACGGGCGCTGGGGCGCGCGCGGCCGCCTGCTGCACCAGAGTTCGCATCTCGGTGACGAGTTCCTGCTCAGCGGCGACGCCCCGGAGCGCAAGAACCTGTCCTACGAGGCCCTGGACCTGATGATCGACCACCGCCCGCGCGCGGGCTGGCGGCTCTATGCAAGCGCCGGCTACGTGATCGCCTCCGATCTGGACGAGATCGGCAACATCGGCGGTAGCGTCGGCGTGGAATACATCAGCCCCGATCCTGTACTCGGCGCGGCCCACTGGATCACGATCGCCAACGTCACCACGACCGAGGCTTTCGAATCAGACGCACAGGCACGCCTGATCAGCGGGCTGCGCTTCATCTCCGACGGTGGAAAGCGCAATGCGCTGACCCTGGCGCTCCAGGGTTTCACGGGCCCCATCCCGTTCGGCCAGTTTTTCAACCAGAACGCGAGCTACTGGGGCATCGCGTTGTTCTTCGAGCGCTTCTAGGCAGGGCGCTAACGAATACGCGCGTAGCTGCCACCAGACAGGCATTTTCTTTAGACTACCCGGCCGGCCGGCGCGAGCCACCCGGTCGGGTGCTCACTGACCCCGGACAATCCGACGTGGACCACTTCAACCTGCGCAACGGCGTTCTGCACGCCGAAGCCGTCCCGGTGCCCGACATCGTCGCCGCACACGGCACGCCCTGTTTCATTTATTCCCGCGCCACGCTGACCCGCCACTACCGCGTGTTCGACGAGGCGCTCGCGGGCCTCGACCATCTGGTCTGCTACGCGGTCAAGGCCAACAGCAACCTGGGCGTGCTCAACGTGCTGGCACGACTGGGCTCCGGCTTCGACATCGTCTCGGTGGGCGAACTCGAACGGGTGCTGGAAGCCGGCGGCGACGCGGCCAAGACCGTGTTCTCCGGCGTCGGCAAGACCGCCGCGGAGATGGAACGGGCGCTGGAGGTGGGCATCAAGTGCTTCAACGTCGAGTCACTGCCCGAACTGGAGCGCCTGAACGCCGTCGCCACCGCCCATGGCGTGCGCGCCCCGGTGTCGCTGCGCATCAATCCGGATGTCGACGCCGGCACGCATCCGTACATCGCCACCGGGCTCAAGGACAACAAGTTCGGCATCGACATCGGTGATGCCGACCGCGCCTTCGATCTCGCCCGCGACCTGCCCGCGCTGGATATCTTCGGGCTGGATTGCCACATCGGCTCGCAGCTGACGACGCTGCCGCCGTTCATCGACGCCCTGGACCGCCTGCTGGTGTTGCTGGACCGGCTCGCCGAGCGCGGCATCGCCATCCGGCATCTGGACCTCGGCGGCGGACTGGGCATTCGCTATCAGGCCGAGGAACCACCGCTGCCGCAGGCCTACGCCGAGGCGATCCGCGACAAGCTGGCGGACCGGGGGCTGGAGATCCTGATCGAGCCCGGCCGCGCGATCGCCGGCAACGCGGGCATTCTGGTCACCCGCGTCGAATTCCTGAAGCAACAGCCGGAAAAGCGCTTCGCGATCGTCGACGCGGCGATGAATGACCTGATCCGCCCCACGCTCTACAACGCCTGGCAGAACATCGTCCCGGTGCAGCCCCGTGATGACATTCCAATGCATCGCTACGACATCGTCGGCCCGGTCTGCGAATCCGGTGACTGGCTGGGACGCGACCGTGACCTGGCCATCGCCGCCGGCGACCTGCTGGCCGTCCGCTCGGCGGGCGCCTACGGTTTCACCATGAGCAGCAACTACAACTCCCGCCCGCGTGCCGCGGAAGTCATGGTCGACGACGACCAGGTCCACCTCGTCCGCGCCCGCGAAGCACTGACCGATCTGTGGCGCGGCGAACTGGTCCTGCCGGCATGAGCGACGCGCACACGCTTTATCTGCTCGACGGCTCCAGCTGGCTCTACCGCGCGTTTCATGCGTTGCCGCCGCTGACCAACTCCAGCGGCGAACCCACCGGGGCCGTGTTCGGCATGGGCAACATGCTGCGCAAGCTGCTCGCCACCGAAGCGCCGGACCGCATCGCGGTGATCTTCGATCCGCGCGGCAAGACCTTTCGCCACGAGCTGGACCCCAACTACAAGGCCAACCGGCCGCCGGTTCCGCCGGATCTGTCCGACCAGTTCGAACCGATCCGCAGCATGATCGACGCCCTGGGCCTGCCGATTCTGCAAATCGACGGCGTCGAGGCCGATGACGTGATCGGCACACTGGCCAAACAGGCGGAGGCCGCCGGCTGGAACACGGTGATCGTGACCGGCGACAAGGACATGGCGCAGATCGTCAGCGACCAGGTCGTGCTGTACGACACGATGAACGACAAGCGCATGGACCCGGCCGGCGTGGTCGACAAGTTCGGCGTGGGCCCGGAACGCATCATCGATCTGCTCGCGCTGATGGGCGACACCTCGGACAACATTCCCGGCGTGCCCAAGGTTGGCCCGAAGACGGCCGCCAAGTGGCTGAACGCCCATGGCGATCTGGACAGCGTCATCGCCTACGCCGACGACATCGGCGGCAAGGTCGGCGAGTCGCTGCGCGAACATCTGGAGCAGCTGCCGAAATCTCGCGAACTCGCGACCATCCGCTGCGATGTCGAGCTCCCACTGGCCTTCGATGCGCTGACGCGGTCCGAACCGGATACCGACGCGCTGCGCGAGCTGTACCGGCGCATGGATTTTCACCGCTGGCTGGCCGATCTCGACGATGACGCTCCAGGCGACGCGCCCGCCACGCCGGATGCGCCCAGTGATCTGACCTATCACACGGTGCTGACGCAGGACGACCTGGACGCGCTGCTCGCGCGCCTCAAAGACGCCGAACTAATCTGCCTGGACACCGAGACCGACGCGCTGGACGCGATCACCGGCGGGCTGGTCGGCCTGTCGTTCGCGGTGGAGCCGGGCGAGGCCTGGTACCTCCCGGTGGCGCACGACTACCTGGGCGCTCCCGACCAGCTCGATCGCCAGATGGTGCTGGACACCCTGCGCCCGGTGCTGGAAGCCGAGTCCCCCGCCAAGGTCGGTCAGCACATCAAGTACGACATCAATGTGCTGGCGCACCACGGCATCGCGCTGCAAGGCGTGAACTACGACACCATGCTGGAATCCTACGTGCTCGACCCGACCGCCGGGCGCCACGACATGGATTCGCTGGCCGAACGCGTACTCGGGCTGAAGACGACGAGCTTCACGGACATTGCCGGCAAGGGGAAAAAGCAGCTCACCTTCAACCAGATCGATCTGGAACAGGCGACCCCCTACGCCGCCGAGGACGCGGACATCACCCTGCGCCTGCATCAGGCGCTGTGGAGCCAGCTGTCCGAACATGCCGGCCAGAAGGCGGTGTTCGAGTCGCTGGAAGTGCCGCTGATCCAGGTCCTGGCCCGGGTGGAACGCCACGGCGTGCTGATCGACGCCAAACACTTGCAGACCATCACCCGCGAGATGGCGGAACGGATGCGGGAGCTGGAGCAACTGGCCTACGCCGCCGCCGAGGGCGAGTTCAACCTGAACTCTCCCGGCCAGCTCAAGGACATCCTGTTCGACCGCCTGGGCCTGCCGGTCAAGCGCAAGACGCCCAAGGGACAGCCGTCGACGGCCGAGGACGTGCTGTCCGAGCTGGCGCAGGAACATCCGCTGCCGCAGATGATCCTGGACTGGCGGGGCCTGGCGAAGCTGCGCTCCACCTACACCGAAAAGCTGCCGGAGCGGATCAACCCGGTTACCGGCCGCGTCCACACGTCCTATCACCAGGCGGTGGCGGCGACGGGTCGGCTGTCGTCCTCCGAACCGAACTTGCAGAACATCCCGATCCGCACCAAGGAAGGCCGCCGCATCCGCGAGGCCTTCGTCTCGCCGGTAGGCCACAAGCTGGTCGCCATCGACTACTCGCAGATCGAGCTGCGGCTGATGGCCCACTTCTCCGGCGACGAATCGATGATCGCCGCCTTCGTCGACGGCCGCGACATCCATCGCAACACCGCGGCCGAGGTCTGGGGGCTGGCGCTGGACGCCGTCAGCGACGAGCAGCGCCGCGCCGCCAAGGCGATCAATTTCGGCCTGATCTACGGCATCTCCGCCTTCGGTCTCGCTCGCAACCTGAACATCGGGCGTGACGAGGCGCAGTCGCACATGAACGCGTTCTTCTCCCGCTACCCGGGCGTCAAGGACTACATGGAACGCTGCAAGGCCGACGCCAAGGAACAGGGTTACGTCGAGACCCTTGCGGGCCGCCGGCTGTACCTGCCGGACATCCGCGCGCGCAACCAGCAGGCGCGCCAGTACGCGGAACGCACGGCGATCAACGCACCGCTACAGGGCACCGCCGCCGATCTGATCAAGCAGGCGATGATCGATATCGATCGCTGGCTGGCGCAGCAGGGCTCGGCCGCGAAGATGATCATGCAGGTGCATGACGAGCTGGTCTTCGAGATTCCGGACGCCGAGGCGCAGGATCTGGCGAAGACGCTGGCGGGCCGGATGGAAGCGGTCGGAAACGGGCTTTCCGTCCCACTCGTGGCCGAGTTCGGAATCGGCGCGAACTGGGACGAGGCGCACGGCTGATCCGGCGCCGACGAACGGCCCATCGAAACCGATGAATGGATGCCCGAATTCCCCGGAATCTCTTTCAATTTCAATGGGTTGAGAAATTTAGAGGAATTTCGCAACGAAATGAACTTCGGGATGGGGGCCGGGTCTTATTCCGTGAGCGCTTTCCCCAGCGCTCTCCGCCTCCACTCCCTGGGCGGAAACAAGCGATCGGCTCCCCCAAGCCGAGACCGCTTCCCCGGCGAGGTCGTCCCCGGACCCGCCGGGGATTTTTTTGCCCGCCGTCCCTTCAGACGGTTTGCGGCAGCAGCAAATCCACCACCGCGAGCTTCGCGGCATCGATCCCCACCCCCGTTCGCGCGGACACGGCCAGCACGGTCGCGGCGCCATCGATCGCACGAATCACCTGCTGCTTGGCGGCAGCGGCCGCGCCCTTCGACAGCTTGTCCGCCTTGTTCAGCAGGATGATGCAGGGCAACGGCCGCGCCGCGCACCATTCGAGCATCTGGATATCGGTGTCGGTCAGCGGACGGCGCGTGTCCATGATCACGACCAGCCCGACCAGGGCGTCCCGATACTGCAGGTAACCCTCGATCATGCGATGCCAGTCCCGCCGGACCGAGTCGGGCGCCTTCGCGAAGCCGTAGCCGGGCAGATCGACCAGACGCGCCTCGTGACCCAGATGGAAGAAGTTCAGCAGCTGCGTGCGCCCCGGCGTCTTGCTGGTGCGGGCCAGCGACTTCTGGCGGGTTATCGCGTTGATCACGCTGGACTTGCCGGCGTTCGAGCGCCCCGCGAAGGCGATCTCGGGACGATCCGGGGCTGGCGCCTGACGCAGCGCGGCGGCGGAGCACTCGAAACGGGCGGAGGCAAGCAGCTTGCTCGCGTACGCGGTTCTTTCGTCGTTCATCGGTAGGCTACAATAGGGCGATTCCAATGATATGTCTTTTCCGGCGCGCTCAGTTCGCCGCCAGCAGGAGCCCTTGAACCCATGATCGACGTGTTGCGCACTTCTGCCGCCGCCCTGGCGATGGTCCTGGCCGGATCCGCCTTCGCGGCGGACGACTCCCACAGTCTCGCCAAGGGCGACGCCGAAGCCGGCGCCCAGAAGGCAGCCGCCTGCGCGGCCTGCCACGGCCCGGACGGAAACAGCGTGAATCCGGAATGGCCCAAGATCGCCGGCCAATCCGCCAAGTACCTCGAGTCATCCCTGCAGGCCTACAAGGCCGGCGAACGCCAGAACGCGCTGATGGCCGGTCAGGTGATGAACCTGTCGGACGAGGACATGACGAATCTGGCGGCGCATTTTTCCGCGCAGACGTTCAAGCCGGGCGCGGGCTCCGAAGAGTCCATCGAAGTCGCCGAGCCGCTTTATCGGGGCGGTGACGCCGAGCGCGGCATTCCCGCCTGCCTCGCCTGCCATGGACCGAAGGGTCAGGGCAACGACGCTGCCGGCTGGCCGCACATCGGTGGCCAGCACGCCACCTATCTGGCCACCGCGCTGAAGGCCTACCGGGCCGGGGAACGGAACAGTTCGGCCAATGGTCAGATGATGACAGCGGTGGCGCAGGAACTGACGGACGCCGAAATCGAAGCGCTCGCGGGTTACGTCGCCGGACTCCAGTAAGTTCAAAAGGCTACAGACCATGCTCAAGCAACGCTTTCTCGCGAGCGCCGTCGCGCTCGTCGCGATCGCCACTCTCCCGCTCGCCTGCAGCGCGCAGGACGGCCCGCTGCGCTACCACGAAGGTCAGCACTACAAGTCGGTTCCACAGCCGGAAGCGCTTGGTGATTCGGACACCATTCAGGTGGCCGAAGTCTTCTGGTACGGCTGCAATCACTGCTACCGGTTCGATCCCATGGTTCACGACTGGGAAGCCGACCTGGCTGGCGACGTGGAGTTCATCCGGGTCCCGACCTCGCTGGGCCGCGACCAGGCGTTGAACCACTCACGCGCGTACTACACCGCGGAAGCCCTTGACGTGCTCGACAAGGTGCATCCGGCGATATTCAAGGCCATCCATCAGGAAGGTAAAAGCCTTTATTCCAAGGAACAGATCGCGGAAGTGTTCGAGGATCAGGGCGTCGACCGCGAGAAGTTTGATGCCACGTTCAACAGCTTCGCGGTCGAGAACAAGGTGCGCCGCGCCGAGAAACTGGTCCGGCAGTTCGGCGTGACCGGAGTCCCGGCGATTGTCGTCAACGGTCGATACATGACCAGTGGCCGTTACGCCGGCGGCTTCGATGACATGCTGAAGGTCACCGACTTTCTGATCACCAAGGAACGCTGATCCGCCGTGTTGACGCGCCACGGCGCGGCAACCCGATCAAGCCCGCCGCGTGCGGGCTTTTTCGTGAGACACTGCGAGCACGTGAACCCTGCTCAACGACGGAGGCTCCGCCATGCGACTCCAGATTCGTTCCCTGCTCGCCCTGACATCCGCGCTGCTCATCGTCGGCTGCGCCAGCCGAGGACCCATCGTCGACACGCAGGGCATTGATCAGGCGAAGTACGCGCAGGACCTGGCGCAATGCGAGCAATACGCCGACCAGGTCAGCGTCGGGCGCAGTGCGGCCGGCGGAGCGCTGGGCGGCGCCGCGATCGGCGCGTTGATCGGCAGCATCTTCGGCAACAGCAGCACCGCCAAGCAATCGGCCGGTGCCGGCGCCGTCGTCGGGGGCGCCAAGGGCACCGCGCGGGGCGCGCAGGAAAAGGATCAGGTGGTGAAGAACTGCCTGCGGGGCCGCGGGTACCGCGTCCTGAACTGAGGCCACCGGGCCCGGGCCTCTCGCCCCGGCGCTCGGCGTCAGCCCGTCGCTTCCTCGACGATCTCCCAGCGACCGTCCGGCGTCAGTCGCCAGTACTGCGACTTGGTAGCTTCGCGCAGCAGATCATCGCTGACGTATTGCTGCCGGAATCTGGCGACGAACAGCAGCTCCTCCACACCGGGATACCGGTAGAGCTCCAGGTCATTGATCTCGATCTGCACGAACGATCGAGCACCGTTGACCAGCCGCTTGTGCTCGGCGAACGCGGCGCGATCCATTCCCTCGGCGGAGAAATCCTCCGCGTAGTGAGCCAGGTAGGCATCGGTGTCCAGCGACTCCCAGTCCCGGCGCCATTGCATCACCTGACTGCGTAACGAGGCCGCCAGCAGATCGGAATCGGATTCCCGCACCCACTGGATCGCATCCACCAGCACCACCGGCGTCTCGCCGGGCTTGATGAACGGCGCCAAGCCCCTGAAATCGACATTCGCCAGGGCCACGCAGCCCTCGCTGGCCAGCGGCACGCGGCTGAAGGTGTCGCTGGGCACGCCATGCACCCAGATCCCGTAGCCGGTTCGCCCGAGGCGACGATCCCAGGCATTCGGGTAGTCCACCGGATACGCCCCAGCGCCGTAGAGGTCTGGCAGTGCCTTGCCGTCCAGATACTCGGTCACGTGGTAGATGCCCACGGGGGTGCGACCGTCACCCTCGACTTCCTTGCCGATGCCCGCCCGACCAATGGACGAGTAATGGTCACGCACCAGCCGCAGACCCTCGGGCGTATTCTCGAACACGTACAGCCGCGAGGCGCTGAGGTCGACCACGACGACATAGCGAAACTTGCGCGGCAGCGTCAGTAGCGACTGCGGAATCAGCCCGTTCATGCCGCGCCCCAGCCGGTGCGCCCAGCGACGCTGCGCCTCGCTGCGCAGGCTGGCGATCATCGCACCGGTGTCGGGGGCCAGCTCCCGCGCGGGACGCCCGGATCGCGCGTCCAGCAGGTTCGCGTACAGGTACTGCGCCAGCCGAAAATCAGGCTGCTGCCGGGTGAGCAGGCTCAGGTTCGCCAGCGCGGCATCCGCGCGACCGGCGTTGAGGTGATCCAGGGCCACCAGCAGATGGGCCTCCGGCGCCGTCGCCGGCATCAGCAGGCCGGGATTTGCTCCGACCGGTCCCGCGATCAACAGGAGACCGAGAAGGAGGCGCCTCACAGCTCGGCGACGACCGTCTCGCGATAGATTTTCCATTCACCGTCAACCGGACGCATCTCCAGGCGCTTGCGCACGCG
>NZ_CAXFCL010000125.1:0-11633 GCF_964000955.1 uncultured Abyssibacter sp. | reverse complement strand
CATCGCCAGCGACAGGATCGTGGCCAGGGGATTGGCCTTGTCCTGACCGGCGATATCCGGCGCCGAGCCGTGCACCGGCTCATAAAGCCCCCGGCTCTGCTCGTTCAACGAGGCCGACGGCAGCATGCCGATCGACCCGGTCAGCATCGCCGCAATGTCGGACAGCACGTCGCCGAACAGATTGCCGGTGACAATGACGTCGAACTGCTTGGGCGCCCGCACCAGCTGCATCGCGGCATTGTCGACGTACATGTGCGACAGCTCGACGTCCGGATACTCCTTGCCCATGGCGGTCACGATATCGCGCCAGAACTCGGAGACCTCCAGCACGTTGGCCTTGTCCACCGAGCACAGGCGGCCATCGCGCAGCCGGGCGATCTCGAATGCACGCCGGGCGATGCGCTCGACCTCGTCACGGCGGTAGACCATGGTGTTGTAGGCGCGCCGTTCGGCCCGCTCGCGCGGCTGACCAAAATAGATGCCGCCGGTCAGTTCGCGCACGATCATGATGTTCAGCCCGGCCACCAGCTCCGGACGCAGGCTGGACGCCGAGGCCAGTTCCGGCACCAGCGTGGCCGGCCGCAGATTGGCGAACAGGTCCAGCGACGAGCGGATGCGCAGCAGGCCGCGCTCCGGACGCAGATCGCGCTCGATCGTGTCCCATTTCGGGCCACCCACGGCACCGAACAGGATGGCATCACTGGCCTTGGCCAGCTCCAGCGTCGAACTCGGTAGCGGATCGCCTTCGGCATCGTAGGCGGCCCCGCCGATCAGCGCGGTTTCCGTTTCCACCTTCAGGCCGTGGGTGCGCGCAAGAGTCCGCACCACGCGCCCGGCCTGGGCGACGATCTCCGGACCGATCCCGTCGCCGGGCAGCAGCAGCAGCTTGTGCGTCATGCTCCGAGCTCCCCCTGCAACCACGGTGTCGCTTCCCGCTGACGCGCCTCGAACGCGCGAATCGCGTCCTCGTACTGCAACGTCTTGCCGATCTCGTCCAGGCCCTGCATCAGGGTGTCGCGACGGAAGCCGTCGATGTCAAAGGTCCAGACACGGCCATCGGGATGCCGAACCTCGCAGGCCTGCAAATCCACGGTCAGGTCCAGCGGACCCGCCAGCGCATCCTGCATCAGCGTCTCGACCACGTCGGCCGGCAGCACCACCGGCAGCACGCCGTTCTTGAAGCAGTTGCTGAAGAAGATGTCGGCGTAGCTCTCCGCGATCACGACCCGGAAACCGTAATCCGCCAGCGCCCAGACCGCATGCTCCCGCGAGGAGCCGCAGCCGAAATTGCTCCGCGCCAGCAGGATGCTGCCGCCACGGTAGTCCGGCTGGTTGAGCACGAAGTCGGGATTCTCGGTCCGGTCCTCCGGCCGCGAATCCAGCGTGCCGGGATCCTTGAACCGCCATTCGTCGAACAGGAACGCGCCGAAGCCGGTGCGCTTGATCGACTTCAGGTACTGCTTGGGAATGATGGCGTCCGTGTCCACGTTGGACCGGTCCATGGGCAGCACGCGGCCCGTATGCGTAATCAATGGTTCCATCGGTTCAGCCTCCCGCTTCCAGGGTCCGCACGTCGACAAAGTGGCCGTGCACGGCGGCCGCCGCCGCCATGGCCGGGCTGCAAAGATGCGTGCGTCCACCCGCCCCCTGTCGCCCTTCGAAATTCCGGTTCGATGTCGATGCGCAGCGTTCGCCCGGCTCCAGCCGGTCCGCGTTCATGCCCAGACACATGGAGCAGCCGGGCTCGCGCCATTCGAAGCCGGCGTCGATGAACACCTTGTCCAGACCCTCGGCTTCGGCCTGCGCCTTGACCAGACCGGAGCCCGGCACGACCAGCGCCTGGCGAATGCTCGGCGCCACATGGCGACCGCGCGCCACGGCGGCGGCGGCGCGCAAATCCTCGATCCGCGAATTGGTGCAGGAGCCGATGAACACGCGATCCATCGGAATCCCGGTCAGCGGCTGTCCGGCCTGGATATCCATGTATTCCAGCGCCCGGGTCCAGCCCGCGCGCTTGTCGGCGGGCGCCTGCTCGGGGTCGGGCACCCAGGACGTCACCGGCGCGACCATCTCCGGCGACGTGCCCCAGCTCACCTGGGGCGCGATGTCCTCGCCACGGATGGACACCTCGACGTCGAAGCGCGCATCCGGGTCGGAGACCAGGTCACGCCAGGCGGCCTCCGCGCGTTCCCACATCGGTCCTTTCGGTGCGTAGGGACGGCCGCGGACGTAGTCGATGGTCTTGTCGTCGACCGCGACCATGCCGGCACGGGCCCCGGCCTCGATGGCCATGTTGCAGAGAGTCATCCGCCCTTCCATGGACAGATCGCGAATCGCCTGACCGGCGAACTCGATCACGCAACCGGTGCCACCGGCGGTGCCGATCTCACCGATGATCGCCAGCACGATGTCCTTGGCGGTGACGCCGGGACCGACCGCGCCGTCCACGGTGACGCGCATGCTGCGGGATTTCGACAGCACCAGGCACTGGGTCGCCAGCACGTGCTCGACCTCGGAGGTTCCGATGCCGAAGGCCAGCGCTCCGAAGGCGCCATGCGTCGCGGTGTGCGAATCGCCGCAGACGACGGTCATGCCGGGCAGCGTCGCGCCCTGCTCGGGCCCGATCACGTGAACGATGCCCTGCCGCGGGTCGCCCAGATCGAAAAAGGTGATGCCGGCGGCGCGCACGTTGTCACGCAGCGCCTCGACCTGGGTGCGCGAGATCGGATCGGCGATTTCCGCCGTCTGGTCAATGGTCGGCACATTGTGATCCGGCACCGCCAGATTGGCATTGAGCCGCCACAGCTTGCGGCCGGCCAGCCGCAGTCCCTCGAAGGCCTGCGGTGAGGTCACTTCGTGCACCAGGTGCCGATCGATGTAGATCAACGCCGTCCCGTCGCCGTTGTCGCGCACCATGTGCGCGTTCCACAGCTTGTCGTAAAGCGTCTGTGCTGCCACTGCCCTGCCTCCAGGCCATTTCGAGGTGCGCGAGCGTAGGCCGCTCGAATTCATTCTTCAAATGAATTATTTTTCTTCGAACCATTCCAACATGGAATTCAGATGGACGCGGCGCAATTGCAAGCCTTTGTCGGCACGGTGGAATCCGGCTCGGTGTCGGCGGCCGCGACCCGGCTGCATCTGACGCAGTCCGCCGTCACCAAGCGCCTGCAGACCCTGGAACAACAGCTCGGCGAATCCCTGCTGGACCGCATCGGCCGTGGCGTGCAGCTCACCGATGCCGGACAGCGGCTGCTGCCGATCGCCCGCCGCATCCTCGCGGACATGACGCTGGCCCGGCAGGCCGTGCGCAGCGTGCCGGGTCAGGTCAGCGGCGCGCTGAACCTCGCGACCAGCCACCACCTGGGCCTGCATCGGCTGCCGGCCGTGCTGAGCCGCTTTTCCCGGGACTATCCGGCGGTGGACCTCAATCTGGAGTTCCTCGACTCCGAGGAAGGCTGCGACGCCGTGGAATCCGGGCGCCTGGAATTGGCGGTGGTCACGCTGCCGCGCCGCCCTTCCCCGCGCCTGCTGACCCGGGTGATCTGGGAGGACCCGCTGACGCTTTGCGCCGCGCCAGGACATCCGCTGACGGCGCAGGCGGACCTGCGTATCGAGCATCTGGGGCGGCATGCGGCGATTCTTCCCGACCGCAGGACATTCACCCACCGGCTGATCACCGACGCGCTGGCGCAGGTCGACATGACGCCCAAGGTGCGCATGTCCACCAACTACCTGGAGACGATCAAGATGCTGGTCTCCATTGGCCTGGGCTGGTCCGCCCTGCCCCGGACCATGCTGGACGACTCGATCGTCGCCCTGCCGCTGGATCTGAACATCCACCGCAGCCTCGGCACCGCGGTCCACCGGGGCCGCACCCTGTCAGCCCCGGCGCGGGCATTTCTGTCGGTGCTGGACGGGGCGCACGGCGACTGACCGGGCGTCCGACATTCACGGCCAGGGATGGCCGCACGAGACCGTGTACCCCTTCGACGCAGCCGACGCGGACGGCGCGGCGAAACCCGCCGTTTCAGTGAGTCAGGACGTGAATCAACACGGTCAGCTTGCCAAAGCGGAACCCTTAACCCGTCACAACCTCACCCGCCCGCTCCATCGCGGATCCCCGCAGGAGCCGCCAGGCGACAAACCACCCGCCCAGCGCCGCGCCCGCGGCAAACAGGAACAGTGCCGGCGACGGCAGGTGATCCCAGATCACGCCGCCCAGCAGGCTTCCCAGTCCGCCGCCGGCGCCCAGTGAGATGGCGCTGTAAAGGGCCTGCCCCCGCCCCTGCTGCCGGCCCTGGAACAACCGGTTGATCAGGAACACGCCGACCGCGTGATAAAGCCCGAACGACCCCATGTGCAGACACTGGATCAGCAGCAGCATGGGCAGCGATCCGGCGAAGAACGCGAGCAACGCCCAACGCAGCGCCGCGACACCCAGCGCCACCAGCATCAGCCTTCGCGGACCAAAACGTCGCAGCCAGCCCGGCGCGAACAGGAACGTCAAGATCTCGGCCGCCACACCCAGTGCCCACAGGCCGCCGATCAGGCTTTCACCGTGCCCATGGCTGCGTATGTAAAGCGAGTAGAACCCGTAGTACGGCCCGTGGCTCATCTGCATCAGCGCGCAGGCCCCGAGCAACCCGATCACCACCGGCTGCTTCAAGGTCCGGAGGATGGGACCCGGGTCATGCGTCGTCTGCGCGGGCGGCTCGCGCAGCAGCGAGGCCACCAGCGCCAGCATGACCATCACCGCGGCGACGACATACGGCAGCACGGTGACGCCGACCCGCTCGACCCATGCACCCAGCCCGATGGAGGCCACGATGAAACCCACCGAGCCCCAAAGACGGATCTGGCCGTAACGCGCCGCGTGCTCGCGCAGGTAGTTGAAGGTGATTACCTCGAACTGCGGCAGCGCGGCGTTCCAGAAGAACGCGAAGACAACGACGATGCCCAGCAGCGGCCAGAATCCGGGCGCCAGCGGCACGATCAGAAAGGCGCCCGCGGCCAGCAATGCCGCCAGCCGGATGATGGGCAGGCGCCGCCCCATGCGATCGGCAAGCTGCCCCCAGACGTAGGGCGCGATGATCTTGAGCCCCAGCATCGCGCCCAGCAGCACGCCGATGCGCGAGGCCGAGTAGCCGGCCTGATCGAGGTAGACGCTCCAGAACGGGAGCAGCAGGCCCAGCGTGGAAAAGTAGAACGCGTAGAACGCCGACAGGCGCGCGTAGGGAAGGTTGGACGGCAACGGTCAGGTAGACACTTATCGCTGCGAGGGTATACGCGGTGTCTTCGGCTCCACGTCCGCGTTCTGCGCCCGATGGCGCAACCAGTGATCCATGACCACCAGCGCCAGCATCGCCTCGACGATGGGCACCGCGCGGATGCCGACGCAGGGGTCGTGACGCCCGGTCGTGCGCATCTCGGTGGATTCGCCGGACCGCGTGATCGTCTCGCCGGGAATGATGATGCTGGAGGTCGGCTTGAACGCCACGCGCGCCACCAGATCCTGGCCGGTGCTGATGCCGCCGGCGACGCCGCCGGAGTGGTTGGAGCCGAAGCCGTCGGGGCTCAGCACGTCGCGGTGCTCGCTGCCCCGCTGCGCCGCCGCGGCGAAGCCGTCGCCGATCTCCACGCCCTTGACCGCGTTGATGCCCATCATCGCCTTGGCGACGTCGGCGTCCAGGCGGTCGAACACCGGCTCGCCCAGCCCGGGCGGCATGCCGATCGCCTCGACCCGCAGCACCGCGCCCACCGAATCGCCATCGCGGCGCAGCGCGATCAGGTCCTGCTCCAGGGCGTCGACCTGATCGGGATCGGCGCAGAAGAACGGGTTCCGGTCCACCGCTGTCCAGTCGCTTACGGCGAGTTCCCGTTGACCGATGGCGGTCACACAGCCGCGGATTTCAATCCCGAGGCGCTCGGCGAGGTAATGGCGGGCGATGGCGCCGGCCGCGACGCGCACCGCGGTCTCCCGCGCGCTGGAACGACCGCCACCGCGGTAGTCGCGAAACCCGTATTTCTGATCGTAGGCGTAGTCGGCGTGGTTGGGCCGGAACACGTCCTTGATCTTGTCGTAGTCCCGCGAGCGCTGATCCTGATTGCGGATCAGCAGCCCGATCGGCGTACCGGTGGTCTTGCCCTCGAACACGCCGGACAGAATCTCGACCGCATCCGGCTCCTTGCGCTGGGTGACATGGCGGGAGGTGCCGGGGCGCCGACGGTCCAGCTCGCGCTGGATCAGGGTCTCGTCGATGGCCAGCCCGGGCGGGCAGCCGTCGACCACGCAACCGATCGCCGGGCCGTGCGATTCGCCGAACGAGGTCACCGCGAACAGGTGGCCGAAGGTGTTTCCAGACATGCGGTTTAGAGGGTCGGTAGGCGATGATCCGTCATCGCGGGACGCGAAAGTCTACCGTGGCAGCTCGTCGTCGCGGACCACGAACACACCTTCGCCGCCCTGTTCCAGGTCGATCCAGGTGAACGGCACCGCCGGAAACGCCGCTTCCAGCTCGGGACGCCAGGCGCCGACCTCCCCGATCAGACAACCACCGTCGGCCAGATACCGGCGCGCCTCGGCGACGATGCGTCGCGGGTGTTCCATGCCGTCCTCCCCGGATTCCAGCCCCATGCGCGGTTCATGGGCGAACTCGTCGGGCAGCGCGTCGACCTCCCGCCGCGGCACGTAGGGCGGGTTGGTCAGAATCAGATCGAATTGTTCGCCCTCCAGCGCATCGAACAGATCCGACTCGACCAGCGTCGTGCGCTCCTCCAGGCCATAGGCCTCGGTGTTCTGCGCCGCGACCGCCAGCGCATCCGGCGACAAGTCCGCCAGTACCAGCGTCGATTCCGGAAAGGCCATCGCCGCCGCCAGCCCGATGCAGCCGGAGCCGCAGCAAAGATCGAGAATCCGCTCGGGCGCCCGCGCCACCCAGGGGCTGAACCGCTGCTGGATCAGCTCGCCCAGCGGCGAACGGGGAATCAGCACGCGCTCGTCGACGTGGAACGGCATGCCCGCGAACCAGGCCTCGCCGGTGATGTACGCCACGGGCCGGGCATCGGCGATGCGCTCGTGCAGCGCGTCGTAGATAGCCGCGCGCTCGTCGCGCAGCAAACGGCCCCGCAACCAGTCGGGCGAGCTGTCCCTGGGCAAACCGAGCACATGACGGACCAGGAAGGCCGTCTCATCCAGCGCCGTGTTGAACCCGTGCCCGCTGCAGCGATCGGCCCGGTGCATCTCCGAGGCGCCCCAGCGCACCCAGTCCACGCCCGTTTCCAGCACGTCAATCACGGTTTGTGCGCCCGCGTCTGTCATAATTTCGTCTCTTGGCTCCCCGCTCACAAGCTGATTCTCTTCGTAAGATGTCCAAACGTCTGTTGCTGTTGATCGTCGTGGCCCCGGCCGCGCTGGGACTGCTCGTCGCCATGATCCTGCGCGCACCGACCCCGGTGCAATCCATCACGCTACTCGATCATCCCCGCCCGCTGCCGCAAACCACGCTCACCACCGGAGAGGAAACCACCATCGTCGCCAACGCGGCCGGCGACCAATGGCGGCTGATGTTCTTCGGCTTCACGCATTGTCCCGATATCTGCCCGACCACGCTGGAGCGCCTGGCGCGCGTCCGCGGGGAGTCGGAGCTGCTTCGGGACAGGCTGCGCCTGGAATTCGTGACGGTGGATCCGGAACGCGACACGCCGCAGACCATGCAGCAGTACGCGACCTATTTCGATCCCGACATCCGTTCCCTGACCGGGTCCACCGAGGCCATCACGGAACTGGCCGAGGGTGCCGGCATCGCCTTCCTCCGGGTGCCGCTGGATGGTGGTGGCTACACCATGGATCACTCCGCGGCACTGGTACTGGTCAACCCCGCGGGCGCCATCGCCGGCTACATTCTGCCGCCGTGGACCGTGGACGTGCTGCGCAGAGACCTCGAGACCGTGGTCTCCTCGTGAGCGAGCCGCGCGAGCACCTGAAGCCCGGACAACGCGCGTTCGTGCTGATCCAGCGCATGCTGCCGACGTTGTGGCTGTCCGGTCTCGCCCACCGGGTGACCCGCAGCCAGCGCGTGTGGCTGAAGCGACGGCTGATCGAGCGCTTCATGGCGCATTTCGGCATTTCCCTGGATGACGCTCGCCTGCGCAGCCCCGACGCCTATCTGAGCTTCAACCACTTCTTCACCCGGGCCCTGATGCCCGACGCCCGCCCGGTGGACACGGCGACGGCCGCACTGGTCAGCCCGGTCGATGGCGCCGTCAGCCAGGCCGGCGCTATCCAGGAAGGTCGACTCATCCAGGCCAAGGGAATCCGCTATTCGGCCGCCGAATTGCTGGGCGTTGATGCCGTTGGTCTGGGCGCTTTCCTCGGTGGCGAATTTGCGACGCTATATCTGTCGCCCAGGGACTACCATCGAATTCACATGCCAACGGACGGCAAATTGATATCGATGAACTTTCAACCGGGGCGGCTGTTCAGCGTCAACCCGACGACCGTCGCGGGAATTCCCCGCGTCTTCAATCGCAACGAGCGATTGAGTCTGCTGTTCGAAACCCCCGTCGGTCCGTTCGCGCTGGTGCTGGTCGGTGCCATCTTTGTCGGCTCCATCGAAACACGGTGGACCGGCCTGGTCACGCCACCGCACGGGCAGCGTGCCTGGCACAAGCGCATGGACGTGCCGATGGAGATCGCCAAGGGAGAGGAAATCGGACGTTTCAACATGGGGTCGACCGTCATCCTGCTGGCAGGCGCGGGAGCGGTGCGGTGGAGCGATGAACTCCGGCCGCAGACCCCGGTACGCATGGGACAACGAATCGGCACCATCGAAAGACACTGAACCAAAAAGGCTCGGATTTCGCACCTGCAGGAGGTAGGCAAATCCTGGCTCGGGGCCTAGGAGGCCATCAATGAATCTGGCACGCATGGAATCTCTGGGATACGCTTCCCATTCAATGGACATGGACGCACACAGCCAACTGGACCGGGCGCTTCGCCGCCTGCTGCGACCTCTGGTTCGCATCATGCTCCGTCAGGGCATTTCCTTCGGAGAGTTCTCCGAAATCGCCAAGCGCACCTATATGGAAATCGCCTGGGACGAGTTCACGCCGCGCAATGCGCGCGCATCCGACTCCCGTGTTGCGATCATGACCGGGCTGACGCGCAAGGAAGTCAAGCGCCTGCGCGAAACCCGCTCGCAGCGAACCGAGTTGTCGACCAACCACATGAACCGCGCGACCCGCGTGCTGTCCGGCTGGTTCCGCGATCCGGACTTCTGCGACGACAAGGGTCAGCCGCGCCTGCTGAACATGACCGACGACGGCCTCCAGTTCCCGGCGCTGGTTCGCCGTTACTCCGGAGACATGCCGCCGCGCGCGATGCTGGATGAGCTGCGCCGAGTGAACGCGGTCAAGGTCGACGACAACGGCGCGATCCAGGTGAAGTCACGCAGCTTCGTCCCCGATGGTGGCGACCCCGACAGCCTGCGCATGTTCGGCCTCGCGATGAGCGATCTGGGCCACACCATCGACAGCAACCTTGGCGCCGTCCCCGGCGAAGACCTGCTGTTCCAGCGCTATGTCTCCAACGCGCAACTGAATCCACGGATGGTGCCGCTGTTCAAGCGCCTGCTCGCCGAACGGGGCATGCAGCTGCTGGAGTCCCTGGACGACTGGATGTCCAGTAACGAACTACCCGAAGATGCCCCCGGCCAATCCGCCCATATCGGCGCCGGGATCTATTTCTTCGACCGTAGTGACCAACCACCTACCGACGACTGATCGATGCACCGACTGCTCATCCATCGCCTGCTTCCCGCACTGGCAGCCGCCAGTCTGACCGTCGCCTGCGGCACGGTCCTGCGCGTCGCCGGCATCGAAGGCACTGGCGACTCCAACGGGTCCGCCTCTGGATACGGCAGTCTGTTCGTCAACGGTCGCGAGTTCGACACCAGTCAGGCCGAGTTCCTGCTGAACGGGGAAGCCGTCTCCGAAGCCGACATCGCGATCGGCATGCTCACCTCGGTTCAGGGTGATCTGCCGGGCGAACGGGCGGACCGCATCGTCGCCCGACGCACGCTGCTCGCGCCGATTGACGGCATTGCCCGCGTCGGCGAGGCGCGTTCGGCTTCGCTGTCGATCCTCGGCCAGAACGTCCGCGTGGACGAGATGACCCGCCTGGTCGGCATCAGCCTGGATGAGCTCGGTTCGAACATGCTGGTCGACGTGCACGCATTGACGCCGGCCACCGGCACCGCATTGGCGACCTATCTCGAGGTGGCCGACCCTGCCTACACGCCGGGCGGCCAGACGCTGACCCTCACCGGGTTCATCGACACCCTGTCCGCCACCGAACTGGAGATGGGGTCACTGACCGTGGACATCGCGTCGGCGACCATCGACGAAGCCATCGCCGTGGGGGACCGCGTGGTCATTCACGGACAACAGCCCGCGCGCGGCGGCACGCTGTTCGCCACCACGGTGACCATCGCCGCCGACACGCCAGTGCCGGAGACCTATGCGGACCGGACCATTCTGGTCGAATCGGTCAACGGCAGCCTGGTCCGGTCCGGCCAGACGGAGATCGACCTCGCCACCGCGCAAAGGCTGGACAACGCCGACCAATCGGTCGAACCCGGCGTCCAGCTTCTCGCCCGCGGCCCGGTGGATGCCAGCGGTCTGCTGACCGCGGTTGACTATCGGGTGATTCCCGAGCCGGAGGTCATTCTGAGCGGCACGATCGCATCAGCCTCGCCCCAGATTCTGGTGCTGGATCAGGCCCTGGAAGTCCTGCCGATCACGCAATTCATCGAAAGCCGACCGGGCGAGCCCCGTCAGCTTTCACTGGCCAGCCTGCAACTGGGCGACACGGTCACCCTGGTCGGTTATCACGATCGCGACGACAAGCTCGTGACCACGCGCGTGGAACGACGTGCCGCCGGCCTGACGCCCACCGTCTACGGCTTCCTGCTCGACCTGACGGCCGGCCTCACGTCCAACAACCTGGTCATCGGCGGCGTCGAGATCATCACCGATGACGATACGGTCTACGAGACCGTGGGCGGCACGGAGATCTCCGAAACGGTGTTTCTCGCCACTGCGACAATTGGCGTGCTGGTGCAGGCCTGGGGCGTCGAACTCCCTGGAGAAACCGGCCTGCGGGCAACGCGGATCCGGCTGCTGAACTGATCCGCCTCCCACGGGCGCGGGGAACGCCCGCGTTCAGGATCGCGCGAACGGGGCGACCTCGGTGATCGAGCGACATCCTTCGGCTAGCATCAGCAGCCGATCCACGCCCAGCGCCACACCGCTGGCCGCGGGCAATCCGGTGTCCAGCGCCGCCGCCCAGTCCTCGTCCGGCGGCACCGCCGGCAGACCCAGCGCGCAACGGCGTGCCCGGTCGCGATCGGCGCGCTGACGCCACTGCGCCGGGTCTGTCAGCTCCTCCCCACCGTTGGCCAGTTCCACCCCCGACCAGTACAGCTCGAAACGCAGCGCCCTTGTCTCGTCGGCGGGATCAAGCCGCGCGAACGACGCATCCGCGGCGGCAAAGCCCGTCAGGAACACGGGCCCGTCTCGGCCCAGCCCCGGCTGGACACAATGGGAGAACAGCAGGTCCCGCAGCCCGGACGAAT
>NZ_CAXFCL010000124.1:0-8027 GCF_964000955.1 uncultured Abyssibacter sp. | reverse complement strand
TCCGAAGCTCGCGCTGAAGCGGGCCGGCGGCAAGCCGGAACTGCGTGATCGCATGCTGCGTCTGTTCGTCGAACATCATCAGGACGATGCCGCGAATCTTCGCGCCGCCCTGGAGGCCGGTGACTGGGACCGCATCCGGCAACTCGCGCATGCTCTGAAAGGGTCATCCGGGGCAATCGGTTATCCCGATCTGGAGGCCGCCACCGGGCGGCTGGAGGCGGTGGGCCGTGATACCGAGGATGCCGCCTCGGCCGCGGCCCTGATCGACAAGATCGAACGGGCCCTGAGCGGGTTGCGCGTGCCGGTACCGGACGGCGCCATGTCCGAATCACGGCCACCGGCGGAGGCGGCGGACATCGCGAGCCTCGTCCGGGAACTGCGTCAGGCCTTGTCCGAGAGTGACACGCGGGCGCGCGGCATCATGGAACAACTTGAGCAGGCCATGCACGACCCGCCGCCCATGCTTGCTACCATTCAGCGTCATGTGAGCGCCTATGCGTTCGAACAGGCGGAGCAGGAGTTGGACTCGCTGGTCAAGGCATTGGGGATGCAGGCATGAGAGCACCGGGCGCCACGGTTCTGGTCGTGGACGACACGCCCGAGAACATCGAGCTGCTGGATGGAATCCTGTCCAGTCAGTACCGCGTCAAGGTGGCCACGAACGGTGAGCGCACCTTGCAGATCGCCCGGAGCGACGATCCTCCCCACCTGATTCTGCTCGATGTGATGATGCCGGGCATGGACGGCTACGAGGTCTGCCGCAAGCTCAAGGAAGACCCGAGAACCCGGCGTATCCCGGTCATCTTCATCACCGCGCGATCGGAGATGGAAGACGAGCGCCGGGGGCTGCAGCTCGGTGCCGTTGACTACATCGTCAAGCCGATCAGTCCGCCGATCGTCGAGGCCCGGGTCGCCACGCATCTGGCGCTGTTCGATCAGCGCATCGCCCTGGAAAGCAATGTCCGCGAGCGCACGCTGGAGTTGACCGAGGCGCTGGACGCCCTGGAGCGGGAGCGAAAGGAACACGCCAGCGCGTCGGCGCGGGCGGATTACCTGCTCAGCTTCGATCCGGTGACCGGGGTCGCCAACCGCCACGATTTCGTGATGCGCCTGGAGCGAGCCGCCGACCGTCTGCGCCGGGGCGGGCAACGTCTGGCACTGGTCTCGGTGAATCTGGACCGGTTCCACATGATCAATGCCGCGCACGGGGAGCAGGTTGGCGACCGGCTGTTGCGCACCATTGCCAATCGCCTGGCGAAATGCATTCGCGCCACCGATTTGCTCGCGCGCATCGGTCCGGACGAGTTCGTCACGCTGCTGAGCGAGGACGACCGCCTCACCGGCGAGGAGCTGTCCGCCGCGGCCGCGGAACTGGGCGAACGCATGCTCGCCGCCGTGCGGCAGCCGATTGATTCAGACGACATCCTGGCCGCCGGTCCCGTCGAGATCACCGCGAGCGGCGGGGTGACGCTGTTTCCGGATGACTGCGACGAGCCACTGGGCCTGATCAAGCGCCTGCAGGCGGCAACCATTCATTCCAAGAGCAACGGGCGTGACCGGGTGACCCGCTATTCACCCACGCTGGATGCCAACCTGGGCCATCAGCTCCAGCTGGAGCAGGGCCTGCGCGATGCGTTGCGCAACCGTGTGCTGGAGGTTCATTTCCAGCCGAAGCTGCGTGTGCACGACCGCTGGATCAGCGGCGCCGAGGCGCTGGTGCGCTGGCCGGACGGGAAGGGGGGCTACATCAATCCCTCCGAGTTCATCCCGCTGGCCGAGGACACGGGCCTGATCGTCGCGCTGGATCGCTACGTGCTCGAAACCGTGGTCGCCGACGCCACCTTGTGGAGGGCGGTATCGGCCCACGGTGGGCGCATCGCCGTCAACCTGTCGGCGGCCAGTTTCGGCGCGCCGGACCTGGAGGACATGGTGCGCGATGTGCTGGCGTCGGCGCCGGAGCCGGTGTGCCTGGAGTTCGAACTGACGGAGCACACACTGCTCGGCGACGTGCAATCGGTGGTGCATCGTCTGCATGTCTTGCGCGAAATGGACGTGACGCTGGCGCTCGACGATTTCGGCACCGGCTATTCGTCGCTGGCCTACCTCAAGCGCCTGCCCTTCGATGTGCTCAAGGTTGACCAGAGTTTCGTCCGCGACATCGAGAGCGATACGGACGATCGCGCGATCGTCGGGGCCATTCTCGCGCTGGCCAAGCGCCTGGACTTCAAGACCGTGGCGGAGGGCGTCAGCACGTCTCGACAGCTCGAGTTCGTGGAGTCGCATGGCTGCGACGAGGTGCAGGGGTTCCTGTTCAGCCCAGCGCTGCCGTCAGCCGACTTCATCAGGCTGCTGGGTGAACCCGCGCCGGTGGCGAGCTGAGCAACGCCTCGGAGACCGTGCCCGGCTGATGGCGCTGCCCCGAACGCGTCCTCCCGGATCCGGCAGGCCCGGGGTGCTTCGTTCGAGGCTGGTCGCGATGAGTGGACCGGTACCCGATCGTCCCGCTCCGCCGGGATGCGGGGTTTGCGGAATCGCGAGACCGCCCGGCGAGGTGCTGTCAGCGCCTCCCCGGACCAATCACACGGCTGCTTCGACGAGTCGCTCCGACCCGCGTGGACTGGCGGCGGACCTCACGAGCGTGGAGGCGATCCGCTCCAGCGGCAGTACCTGCTGCACGCCCCCGCGTTTCACGGCTTCCTTGGGCATGCCGTAGACCACGCAGCTCGCTTCGTCCTGCGCCAAGGTGATGGCCCCTGCATCGAAAAGCTCCTTCATGCCGTCGGCGCCATCGTCACCCATGCCGGTCAGGATCGCGGCGACAACATTGCTGCCGCCGTACATCGCGGCGGAGCGGAACAACACGTTCACTGACGGTCGATGTCGGGACACCAGCGGACCATCCTTGACCTGGACGTAGTAGCGGGCGCCGCTGCGCTTGAGCAGCAGATGTCTGCCCCCGGGGGCGATCAGGGCGTGTCCGCGCAGAACGCTCTGGCCATCCCGGGCCTCGGCCACGCGAATCTTGCAGGACTTGTTCAGCCGGCTGGCGAAGGCGGAGGTGAACCGCTCCGGCATGTGCTGAACGACGAGAATGCCGGGGCAGTCGATCGGCATGCCTTCGAGCACCTCGCGCACGGCCTCGGTGCCTCCCGTGGATGCACCAATGACGATGATTTTTTCCGTGGATTCGACCAGGGCGGCATTGGGCAGCTCTCGCTGCCGAATCACCGCATCGGCGTTCAGCTTTTTCTCCACCGGACATCGCGTGCGACGCTTGCGCGGTGTGGCCTTGGCCGCCGCTCGGATGGTGTCCGCGATGAGCTTGCGGCTTTCCGTCAGATGTTCTCGGGTATCGACCTTGGGTTTTTCGATGACCTCGATGGCACCAAGCTCCATGGCCGCGAACGCGGATTCCGATCCCTTGGCCGTCAGCGAGGAGCAGACGACCACGGGAATGGGATGCTGCGACATCAGCTTTTCCAGAAACGTCAGTCCGTCCATCCTCGGCATTTCGATATCCAGCAGAATCACGTCCGGTATCGACTTGCGCAGCTTTTGCGCGGCGACGATGGGGTCTTGAGCGACGTCGGTCACCTCGATATCCGGTTCGGCATCGAGCAGCATCTTCAGCGTCTGACGGACGATGGCGGAATCGTCGATCACCATGACGTTGATCGTGGCCATGATCAGTTCTCCAGGGGTCTGGTGTAGATGGTGGGCTCCACGTAACGCAGCGGGGTCTTGAACCCGCTCAGGGATTCGGAATGGCCGATCATCAACAGCGCGCCGGGAACCATGACGTCATGAATGCGACGAACCACGGCTTCGCGTGTGCTGTTCGAGAAATAGATCATCACGTTTCTGCAGAAGACCAGGTCGAACGGCGCCTCAAACGCGTAGGCGTCGGTGACCAGGTTGAAGCGTTGAAACCGCACGTGCTCGCGCAGTTCCGGCCCCATCGCGACACGATTGTCGCCAGCCTTGCGGCTGCGCATCAGATAGCGATGGCGCATCGACTCAGGAACGGGTGCCACGTCATCCACGCTGTAGATGCCGTTGACCGCGATCTTGAGCATGGCGGTGCTCAAGTCCGTGGCCAGGATCTCGAAGCGCAGCTGGGGGTAGAGCTCCAGTGCGTCGAGCAGAACCAGCGCGAGTGTGTAGGGCTCCTGTCCCGCGGAGCAGCCCGCACTCCAGACGCGCAGTGGGCGTTGAGACCCGGCAAGCTGCGACAGGGTGGGTAACCATTGCTCCTGCAGATAGCGGAAATGGTCGGCTTCACGAAAGAACGCCGTCTTGTTCGTGGTCAGCGCGTCGATCAGCGTGATCAACGCGATCCCACGCCTGCTCAGCGTCTCGTCGACATAGCTGTCGTAGTCGCCATAGCCTCCCGCCACCACATGCTTGCGCAGACGCGACTGGACCAACGTGTGTTTGTCCGGCGGCAACTCGATACCGGCCTCCCGGCGCAGAAAGCGAGCGATCCGCTCAAAGCTGTGATTCGAGAGCGGAGGCAGAACGCCGAGGGCGGGTGCCGCGGAAGCGAACGCCGTCATGACGTCATGCCGGTTCGGCGACGGCGTCAGCCGGCTCGCAGGCGCCGGCAATCGAATGCAGCTGTTCAGGCGCCAGCACGCGGTCCATCTCCAGCACCATCAGAAACCGGTCTTCCAGTCGCGCGACATGGCGGATGAAATCCGTCCTCACCCGGTTGCCCATGGGCGGCGCTTCGGACAGCAGGTCCTGTCCGATTTCCAGCACCTCCCTGACCGAGTCCACGAGTATGCCCATCAGGCTCTGACGCTCCTCGTGGCGCACCTCGGTGATGATGATCGCGGTATCGATCGTCGGTTCGGCGACCGGCATGCCGAACTCCAGACGCAGGTCGACCACCGGGACCACGCTGCCGCGGATGTTGATCACGCCGCGCATGAAGTCCGGCGTCTTGGGAACGCGGGTGATGTCGGTGTACTCCAGCACCTCGCGGACCGAGCCGATGGGCAGCGCGTAGTCCTCGTCGGCCAGGCGGAAGGTGAGAACCTGGGCGGCATCCAGTGTCGCGGTCAAGTCGTAGGGGTCTTTCATGATCTTGCTCCGAACCGAGGCGGACGAAACCGCCTCCGAGTGGTGAGGAATCAGTAGCGCACGAATTCCTTGAGTTGCTCGGTATCGGTGCCGAGATCCAGGTCGATGCCGTCGCCCGTGTCATTGGCCGGCGGGGCAAAGTCGCTGATCACCTCCTGCTCCGGGGAGAGGTCCAGATCGTCCAGATCAAGGTCGTCCATCGTGTCCGGCTGGTCCGTGATGCCGACTTCGGGGCGTCGGCCGCCACGGCTCAGCTTGGCCATGTTCTCCTGCATGGAGATCGACTGGTCCGCCAGCACTCCGGCGGTAGCCGCCATCTGTTCGGCGGAGGCGGCGCTTTGCTGCACCACGTCATCCAGCTGCTTGAGCGCCTTGTTGATCTCATCGGCGCCGGCATCCTGCTCGGTGGAGGCGACATTGATCTCCTTGACGAGCTCCGCGGTCTTGCGGATGTCAGGCACCAGGCGCGACAGGACGTCGCCGGCGCGTTGTGAGACCTCCACGCTGTTCGATGCCGTTTCGCTGATCTCCTCAGCCGCCTTCTGACTCCGTTCGGCGAGTTTCCGCACCTCGGCTGCGACGACGGCGAATCCGCGACCGTGTTCGCCGGCACGCGCGGCTTCGATCGCCGCATTGAGGGCGAGCAGGTTGGTCTGGCGGGAAATCTCGCCGATGACGGTGATGCGTTCGGCAATCTCGGACATCGCCGACACGGTCTGCCGCACAGCCTCGCCGCCTTCACGGGCCCCTTCGGACGCCTTCAGCGCGATCTGCTCGGTCTGGCTGGCGTTGTCCGAGCTCTGGCGAATGTTGGCGGCCATCTGCTCCATGGACGACGAGATCTCTTCCAGGGAGGCGGCCTGTTGAGCGGCGCCTTCGGCGATCTGCTGACTGGCGGCGCTGATCTGATCGCTCCCGCTGGCGACCTCATCCACACTGCGACGCACGGCCGTGGCGGTTCGCATGGTCCCGCTGATCACGATGACCGCAAGCAACAGGCCCAGGGCGAGGCCGGAGCCGGCCACGATGAACAGCAGTCGTTTGGTTCGTACGAAGGTGGCCGATGCGGCCTCCACCCCGGACGCCATGGCTTCAAAGCCCAGATCGGTCAGCGAATCCATGGTGGCCTGTGCGCGGTTGAGCTGATCGCGCCCCTGGAAGGTCGCCAGCTCGAAGGCGACGGTAGTCGCGTTCTCATCCTTGATGTCGAGAATGTCCTCGTGAACCGTTCTCCACGCGTCATGCGCGACGGTGAACGCGGTCAGGCGGGTCGCCAGCGCTTCCGGCACCGATTCAGCCAGTTCGGCGCTCAGGACTTCGGCCTCGTCCTTCACGTCTTCCAGAGCCATGGCGTAGGTGTCCATGTCTTCAAGCCAGCGTGACAGCAGGAAGTTCTTTTCTTCGCGATGCGCGCGAGTCAGCGTGCGCATCAACTTCTGGGCTGTCATGGCGGCGTGGACGGCGGCCGGCTCTGTGTCGAACATCGCCTCCAGCCCCTCGGACAATTCATCCAGGCGACGCTGCATGGTTTCAAACGCATCCCGGCCTTCGTTCTGCGACATCATCCGGGACTTCAGATCGGTGTTCTGGCGGGCCAGGCGGACCACGTTGTTCTTGGTGATCTCGTACTGCTCCCAGTCACGCATGAACTTGTCGAGCTGCTGACGTTCCTTTTCATCCGAGAGGGCTCTGACGCCTTCCAGGTGGGACTCCATGTCGGCCACGCGCTCGTCGATTTCTCGCGCGAACACCGCCATCTCGTCATCGGTCTCCGACAGCAGAATGTTCTTCTCGGCGCGGGAGATCGCCATCAGATCCCGGTCGATACGTGCCGTGTGGTGCACCTTTTCGGACGGGCCCGCAACCGTGGTCTGCATCGTCGTGTTGAGATTGTCGAGCGCTGTCAGAGCGTAGTAGGCGGTCACGGCAATGACGGCTATCAGCATGCTGAAACCGAAAATTACCTTGGTCGTCACGGTCGTGGATTGCATAGGAAGTCCCTCTTGGTGCACCGAGCGATGCGCAGCGGTTATCGTTAGTGGATCGTGTTCAAGGTGAGTTGGTTACCCAACGAGTTGGCACTTCCGTGTTGCGCCATTGATGTCGCCAGCTGGGCGACATCAAGAATCAGAGCGACGCTCCCGTCTCCAAGAATCGTGGCGCCTGAAAGTCCTTGCAGGTGTTCATAGACATGTCCGATCGACTTGATGACGGTCTGGTGCTGACCGATCACCGAGTCGACGACGAGTCCGATTCGTTCATCGCCCGCTGTGGCGATGACCACCTGATGAGTTGTCGGCCGGTTTTCGGAAATCTCAAACCAGTCGCGCAGAGACACCCGAGGTACGAGCTGCTCCCGCAATTCGATCAGACCGAACATCCCGCCTGTCTCCTCGTCGGCGACTTCGAGGCATTCCTCAACAGAGGACAACGGGATGATGTACCGCTCATCGCCAAGCTGAACCAGCAGCCCCTCGATGATCGCCAGCGTCAGCGGCAGCGTGATCTCGATCGTGGTGCCCACGCCGAGTTCGCTGTGAATGCTGAGGCTGCCTCGCAGCGCTTCGATCGATCGCTTGACCACGTCCATGCCGACGCCGCGACCGGAGATGTTCGAGACGTTCTCCGCGGTGGAGAACCCCGCGCGAAAGATCAGCTCGAAGCATTCCTGATCACTGAGCGTGGTGTCGGCGGAGATCAGACCTTTTTTCACGGCGCTGGCATGGAGGGCCTTCGGGTCCATGCCCTTGCCACTGTCCTTGACCTGCAACAGCACGTGAGAGCCCTGATGCGTGGCCGACAGCGTGATCGTCCCCTGACGCTGTTTGCCGGCGGCCTCACGGTCGTCGGGCGACTCGATGCCATGGTCGATGCTGTTGCGGATCAGGTGCACCAGCGGATCGCCAAGCTTGTCGATGACGGTCTTGTCCAGTTCCGTTTCC
>NZ_CAXFCL010000123.1:0-25894 GCF_964000955.1 uncultured Abyssibacter sp. | reverse complement strand
GGATGCACCTGGATGATGCCGGCCAGATCCTCCAGCACGGCGCCCATTTCGATGGCCTGGACGAACGCGCCGGTCAGTTCCGAGACATGAGCACCGACCGCGTGCACGCCGAGAATCAGGTGATTGTCGGCCCGCGCGGTGACGCGGACGAAACCGCCGTCGCCGCCGGCTTCCATGGTCAGGGCCCGGCCGTTGGCGGCGAGCGGGAAGGTTCCGACCTTGATCTCGTGCCCGGCGGCCGTCGCTTCGTCCGGTGACAGTCCGGCACCGGCGATTTCCGGCTCGGTGAAGCACACGGCGGGAATCGCCGCGGGTTCGAACTTGCGGCGCTCACCGGCGATGATCTCCGCGACCATCTCGCCCTGGGCCGAGGCCTTGTGGGCCAGCATCGGTTCGCCGACGACATCGCCGATCGCCCAGACCTTGCGCATCGAGGTCTGACAACTGTCGTTGACCTTGATGAACGGCCCGTTCATGTCGACGACCAGCCGGTCCAACCCCCAGCCCTGCGTGTTCGGTTTGCGGCCGACGGTGACCAGCACCTTGTCGCAGTCCAGTGTCGTCTCGCCGTTCTCGGAATCCAGCTTGAGTTGCCCGCCGGCGTAGCCGACGGCCTTGGTCCTGAAGCGGACATCGACGCCGTGCTGGCGGCACCATTTCGCGACCGGCTTGACCAGATCGGCGTCGTAGGACGGCAGCATCCGGTCGGTGGCCTCGACGATGGTCACCTCGGCGCCCATCTTGCGGAAGGCGATGCCCAGTTCCATGCCGATGTATCCCGCGCCGACGACGGCCAGATGCCTGGGCAATTCCGGTAGTGACAGCGCTTCGGTGGAACTGAGGATGTCGCCGCCGAAGGGTAGTCCGGGCACCTCCACCGGCACCGATCCGGTGGCGATGATCACGTGTTCGGCGGTGATGTGGGTGGTGGTGCCGTCGCCTTCGACGATGCAGCTCTTGCCGTCCTCGAAGCGTGCCCAGCCACCGACAACCTGCACGCGTGCCTTTTTCAGCAGCGCGCCGACGCCGCCAGTGAGCTTGTTGACGATGCCGTTCTTCCAGTGCACCGCGCCGCCGAGTTCGAAGCTCGGCGGTTCGGCCAGGCGGATGCCCAGCTCGCCGTCGCCGACATGTTTGGTCATGTCCGCGAACTTGCTCGCCGCGTGGATCAGCGCCTTGGACGGGATGCAGCCCCGAATCAGGCAGGTGCCGCCGAGCTGGCCGGCCTCGACCAGCACGGTCTTGAGGCCGAGCTGACCGGCGCGGATGGCGGCGACGTAACCGCCGGGCCCGCCACCGACGACGAGTACCTGTGTAGTCAGTGAATCACTCATGCCTCGCCCTCCATGAACAGGGTGGCAGGATGTTCCAGCAGGCCCTTGATGCGCTGGATCAGCGCGGCGGCGTCCCAGCCGTCGACGATGCGGTGATCGAAGCTGGACGACAGGTTCATGATCAGCCGCGGCACGAGCTGGCCGTTCACGTAGGTCGGCCGTTCCATGATCTTGTTGACGCCGATGATGGCGACCTCCGGAGCGTTGATGACGGGCGTGGAGGCGATTCCGCCCATGGCGCCCAGACTGGTGATGGTGATGGTCGAGCCGGACAGTTCCTCGCGACTGGCCTTGCCGCTGCGGGCGGCGTCCGCCAGGCGGCGGATGTCGCCGGCGATGTCCCACAGGCTCTTGGCCTCGGCATGCTGCATCACCGGCACGACCAGACCGCCCGGCGTCTGCGTGGCGACGCCGACATGCAGTGCGTCGTAGCGATGCAGGATGTCGGCATCGTCATCGAAGCGGGCGTTGACCTGCGGGTGATGGGGTACCGAGATGACCAGCGCCCGCGCCAGAAACGGCAGGATGGTCAGCTTGGACTGATCCTCGCGCCTGGTGGCATTGAGGTACTGGCGCAGCGATTCCAGTTCGGTGACGTCGACTTCCTCGACATAGGCGAAATGCGGAATCCGCTGCTTGGTCTGTTGCATCGCGGTGGCGATACGCCGGCGCAGGCCAATGATGCGGATGTCCTCGACGCCGGGCTTGGGCATGCGCTGCGTGCCCGCTGCCGCGCCGCCGGCATCGGCCTGGATGAAGGCATGCAGATCCTGCTGGGTAATGCGGCCGGCCGGACCGCTGCCCGGCACGAAGGCGAGCTGGATGCCGAGGGACTGCGCACGACGCCGTACCGCCGGCGAGGCCAGCGGCTTTTCGCCGGCCTTGCGAGGCAGGGCGCCGGACTGGCGGATGCTCGCCGCGCTGGCCGGTGCCGCCGGAGCAGGCGCGGGTTTCGCGACGGATTTCGGCTCCGGTTCTGGTGCGGGTGCAGGCGCGGTGGCCTCGGGTTTCGGTTCCGGCCTGGGCGCAGGAGCTGGCTCCGATGCCTCGGCCTCGTCGGTGTTGCCGTCGCCTTCGATCTCGATACGGATCAGCGGCCCGCCGACGGCAATCATCGAGCCGGCCTCGCCGCACAGTTCCTTGACCGTGCCGGCGACCGGCGATTCGATCTCCACCGCCGCCTTGTCGGTGAGCATGTCGACAATGCCCTGATCCTCGTCGACGGTGTCGCCAACGGCGATCTTCCATTCGGCGATTTCCGCCTCGGCGATGCCTTCCCCGATGTCCGGGAGCTTGAACGTGTAGATACCCATTACGCGTCCTCCATCACGCGAGTGAGTGCTTCACCGACTCGCTTGGGACCCGGGAAGTACTCCCACTCGAAGGCATGCGGGTAGGGCGTGTCCCAGCCGGTGACGCGGATGGGAGGGGCCTCCAGGTGATAGAAGCAATGCTCCTGAATCTCGGCGATCAGCTCGGCGCCGAAGCCGCTGGTGCGGGTCGCCTCGTGGACGATGACGCAGCGGCCGGTTTTCTGGACCGAGGCGACGATGCAGTCCAGGTCCAGCGGCAGCATGGTGCGCAGGTCGATGATCTCGCCGTCGACGCCGGTTTCCTTCACCGCCGTCTCGCAGACATGGACCATGGTGCCGTAGCAGATCACCGTCACGTCCGAGCCGGGGCGGACGATGTTCGCCTTGCCCAGCGGGATGGAGTAGTAGTCGTCCGGCACCTCGCCCATGGGGTGCTGCGTCCAGGGTTGCAGCGCGCGGTCGTGGTAGCCGTCGAACGGGCCGTTGTAGATGCGCTTGGGCTCGAAGAACAGCACGGGGTCGTCATCTTCGATGCATGAGATCAGCAGGCCCTTGGCGTCGTAGGGATTGGACGGCATCACCGTCTTCAGGCCCGAGACATGGGTGAAGATGCCTTCCGGGCTCTGGCTGTGGGTCTGGCCGCCGTAGATGCCGCCGCCACAGGGTGAGCGCACGGTGATCGGCGCCCAGAACTCGCCGGCCGAGCGGTAGCGCAGGCGCGCCGCCTCCGAGACGAGTTGGTCGAAGGCCGGGTAGATGTAATCGGCAAACTGGATCTCGGCGACCGGCCGCAGGCCGTTGGCGCCCATGCCGATCGCCATGCCGAGAATGCCGCCTTCGGCGATTGGAGTGTCGAAGCAGCGCTTGACGCCGTACTTCTCCTGCAGGCCGGCGGTGCAGCGAAACACGCCGCCGAAATAGCCGACATCCTCGCCGAAGATCAGCACGTTGGGATCGCGTTCCAGCATGTTGTCCAGGGCCGAGTTGATCGCCTGGATCATGTTCATGCGGCTCATACGCCGGCCTCCTGGCGCTGGCGGCGCAGGTGGGGCGGCAGTTCCTTGAACACGTCGTCGAACATGGTGGACGGGCTGCACGGGCGCACGCCCAGCGTGCCGTGGCTGGCGGCTTCCTTGAGGTCGCGCTTGACCTCATCCTCCAGTTCCTGGTGCAGCGCCTCGTGCTGTTCCTCGGACCATTCGCCGAGCTTGATCAGGTGCTGCTTGAGGCGGTCAATCGGATCGCCCAGTGGCCATACGGTGAACTCGTCCTTTGGGCGGTAACCGGAGGGGTCATCGCTCGTGGAATGGGCCGCGGCGCGGTAGGTGTAAAGCTCGATCAGCGTCGGGCCGTTGTTGGAGCGGGCGCGATCGGCGGCCCACTTGGTGACCGCGTACACGGCCAGGAAATCATTGCCGTCGACGCGAATGCCCGGCAGGCCGTAACCCAGCGCACGGGCGGCGAAGGTCGACTGCTCGCCACCGGCGATGCCGGAGAAGCTGGAGATCGCATATTGGTTGTTGGTGACGTTGAGCACTACCGGCGCCTGGTACACGGCGGCGAAGGTCAGCGCGTGGTGGAAGTCGCCTTCGGCGGTCGTGCCTTCGCCCACCCAGGCGGCGGCGATCTTCGAATCGTTCTTGTACGCCGAGGCCATGGCCCAGCCCACCGCCTGCGGGAACTGCGTGCCGAGGTTGCCGGAGATGGAGAAGAAGTTGGCGCCCTTGACCGAGTACAGCACCGGCAACTGCTTGCCCTGGAGCCGGTCCTTGGGGTTGTTGAAGATTTGGCACATTAGATCGACCAGCGGCCAGTCACGTGCCACCAGCATCGACTGCTGGCGGTAACTGGGGAACAGCATGTCGTCCGGGCGCAGCGCCATCGCCTGGGCGACCCCGCAGGCCTCCTCGCCGGTGCACTTCATGTAGAACGAGGTCTTGCCCTGACGCTGCTGCCGCAGCATGCGATCGTCGAAGGCACGGGTGCGCATCATGTAGGTCAGACCCTTGCGCAGCGTGTCGGCATCCAGCTTCGGGTCCCAGTCGCCGACCGCGCCGTGGTCGTCGTCCAGCACGCGGACCATGCCCAGCGCGTAGTCCCACATCTTGTCGTCGGGTTCGTCCAGCGGCGGCTTGGGCAGCGTGCCGGCGGGCGGCACCTTGATCATGCTCGCATCGGGGTCCATGCCCGGACGCGTCGTCGGTTCCGGCAGGTGAAGCCGGAGCGTCTCGTCAGCCATTGATTGTCTCCTCGTTCCGCCGGCATGCCCGCGGAGCGGTTTTAAGGTTCATGCGTCTCTTGCGGAGCGCACGCTATACGGACGGCAGTGTACTGCCTCGTTGGCGGCCGTAGCATCTACCGCAACGGGATAGCCCCTGATCGAGCGGGGGCGGGCGGTTGTCGATTCCCCGTCGGCGGACGTAGTACCTTTCCTGGCGATCGGGCCCGGG
Source organism: uncultured Abyssibacter sp. (assembly GCF_964000955.1). Classification (NCBI taxonomy): domain Bacteria; kingdom Pseudomonadati; phylum Pseudomonadota; class Gammaproteobacteria; order Chromatiales; family Oceanococcaceae; genus Abyssibacter; species uncultured Abyssibacter sp. The sequence goes on along the minus strand of NZ_CAXFCL010000123.1, from coordinate 20,797 downwards.
AGACGGGTCCAAAATGACAAGGGGGAGACATGCAGAATCAGATCGGCCGCGCGTTCGCGGCCATCGTCCTGGCAGGTGGATTGGCGGCCTGCGGTCACGAGGAACTGCCCGCTGCCGAAGGCGCGGATGCGGATGGGTTTTCGCCGGCGACGGTGACCACACAGGCGGCGAACGCCGCGGTGCCGATGCCGGACGATTATCTCGACGGCGAGGATGCGGCGCGGCGTGGTCTGATCGCCGAAACCGATCTCGTCGTCACGCGCGAGGACGGCCGACGGGTCTGGGACATTCCGTCCTACGACTTCATCGAAGGCGAGGCACCGCCCACGGTGCATCCGGGTCTGTGGCGTCAGGCCAGCCTGCACAGCGTCGCCGCGCTGTTCGAGGTGGTGCCGGGCATTTACCAGCTACGCGGCTTCGATCTGGCGAACATGACGCTGGTCCGCGGCAAGGCCGGCTGGATCGTCATCGATCCGTTGACGAACAAGCAGACCGCCGAGGCCGCGTGGGCGTTCGCGATGGATCATCTCGAAACGCTTCCGATCACCGCGGTGATCTTCACCCACAGCCATGTCGATCATTTCGGCGGCGTCCACGGCATTGCCGATGCGCTGGCTGATGATGCGCAGATCGTCGCGCCGGTCGGCTTCACCGCCGAGGCAACCAGCGAGAACGTGCTGGCCGGCCCGGCAATGCAGCGACGAGCCGGTTACATGTACGGGCGCAATCTGCCGCGCTCACCGCGAGGCCATGTGGATACGGGGCTGGGCAAGACACCAGCGTTCGATGGGCAGATCGGCATTCTGGAGCCAACGCTGATCGTCGATCACACCGGCCAGACGGAGATGCTGGACGGGGTCGAGTTCGTGTTCCAGAACGCCGCGGGTTCCGAGGCGCCGGCCGAGCTGACGGCCTATCTGCCGGCGACCAAGGCGTTCCTGGGCGCGGAGATCGCCTCGCGCACGCTGCACAATCTGTACACGCTGCGCGGCGCCAAGGTTCGGGACGCGCTGCGCTGGAGCGACTACATCGAGCAGGCACGGACATTGTTCGAGGATGCCGAGGTGTTCGTCGGCCAGCACCACTGGCCGGTGTGGGGACGCGAACGGGTTCAGCGATTCCTGACCGAGCAGCGCGACACCTACAAGTACATTCACGATCAGACGCTGCGAATGGCCAATAACGGCATGACGCCGAGCGAGATCGCCGAGGCCATCGAACTGCCGACGTCGTTGCGTCGCGGTTATCACAACCGCGATTACTACGGCACGCTGCGGCACAACAGCCGCGCGGTCTACCAGTTCTATTTCGGCTGGTTCGACGGCAATCCGGCGCATCTCAATCCGCTGCCGCCGGAGCAGGCGGGCAAGCGCTATGTCGAGCTGGCCGGTGGTCCCGCCGCGCTGGTAGAGCATGCGCAAACCGCTTTCGACGCCGGCGACTATCGCTGGGCGGCCGAACTGCTGGACCATCTGGTGTTCAGTGGGCAGGCCGACACGGATGCCAGGGCGCTGCTGGCCAGCACCTACGATCAGCTTGGCTACCAGGCCGAATCCGGCCCATGGCGCGACTTCTACCTGTCTGGTGCCTACGAACTGCGTCACGGCATGCCGGAGCGGGTGATGAACATGGCCGATACCGCGGGATTGCTGCGCCACATCGCGGTGCCGGTGATCCTCGATTCGATGGCCGCGCGCCTGAACGGGCCCAAGGCCGAGGACACCGAGCTAAGTCTGATCCTGAGCCTGCCGGAGCTCGACGAATCCCATTACCTGTGGATCGAGAACGCGGTGCTGCATCACCGGGCATCGACGTCGGATGACGAGGCGGACGTGTCACTGACGGTCTCGCAGGACCTGTTCGTCGACATCCTGACCCAGCAGGTCTCGCTTGGCGACCTGATTGGCGGGGATGGTCTTCAGGTCGACGGCAGCCGGCTGAAACTGATCAAGTTCTTCTCGCTGCTGGACAAGCCGGACGGCGTGTTCGCGATCGTCGAACCGTAAACATCGAGCTCATTCAGGGTGCCGAAGGCGGCAGCAAATCTGTTAGTCTTCGCGCCCGCTCCCCGGTTGGGGAGTGCGCCGGCCCGCTCGGGCCGGACCCGATGGTGGGCCGCATCGGTTCCCCCGCGGCGAATTGTCGTAAACCCCGCCAGGCCCGGAAGGGAGCAACGGTAGCGATGGATTCGGGCGCCGGGGTGTCGCTGGTGCGGTCCGCCGCCTTTTTCGGGCGAATCCTCGAGTCGGTTCCATCCGGTCCGCCGCGTCCCGCGGCTGAATCTGCGACAATCCGGATCATCCAGTCGGCACGATTTTCCGCATGACCTATCAGGCACTGGCGCGCAAGTGGCGCCCACGCACATTCGATGAGGTTGCAGGTCAGCAGCACGTCGTCCAGGCGCTGAGCAACGCGCTCGCCCAGCAGCGCATTCACCACGCGATGCTGTTCTCCGGCACGCGCGGCGTCGGCAAGACCACGCTCGGACGCATCATCGCCAAATGCCTGAACTGCGAGACCGGGATCACCGCGACGCCCTGCGGGACCTGTAGTGCCTGCGAGCAGATCGACCAGGGGCGGTTCGTCGACCTGATCGAGATCGATGCGGCCTCGCGCACCAAGGTCGATGACACCCGTGAACTGCTCGACAACGTGCAGTACGCGCCGACTCGTGGCCGCTACAAGGTGTACCTGATCGACGAGGTGCACATGCTGTCCAAGCATTCCTTCAATGCGTTGCTGAAGACGCTGGAGGAACCGCCGCCCCATGTGCGCTTTCTGCTCGCGACCACCGATCCGCAGAAACTGCCGATCACGATTCTCTCGCGCTGTCTGCAGTTCAACCTCAAGCGCCTGCCGCCGACGCTGATCCGCGAACGCTTGGCCAGCATCCTCGAGCAGGAGGGCGTCGAGGCGGAAACCGACGCCTTGCAGGCCCTGGCCATCGCCGCCGACGGCAGCATGCGTGATTCGCTAAGCCTCACCGATCAGGCCATCGCATTCGCCGGCGGCAAGCTGACGTTGCAATCGGTCGAGGACATGCTCGGCGCGGTCGGTTCGCAGGACGTGCTCGCGGTGATCGACGTGGTGAACCAGGCCGATCCCGACGCGATGGCCGCGCTGCTGCGCAAGCTGGACGAACAGGCGCCGGACTTTGACGGTCTGCTGGCGCAAATGGCCTCGGCCCTGCAGCAGATCGCGGTGGCGCAGTTGGTGCCGGCGTATTCCAACGAGGCGTCGGTCTTCGACCGCGACAAGCTCCAGACACTGGCCGATGCCGTGTCGCCGGAAGATGTGCAGCTGTTCTATCAGATCATCATGCAAGGTCGCAGGGACCTGCCCGTGGCACCGGACCCGCGCGCCGGTTTCGAGATGACGCTGCTGAAGATGATGGCGTTCCGCCCGGCCGGAGAGGGTTCCGGAGGGCAGGCGCAGGCCAGGTCTCGCGAGGGCCGCAAGGAAACCGCGGAACCCGAGCCCGCCGTCGTCGCCGAACCGGCGGTGGCTCGGCCGGCGCCCGTCGCGGAGCCGGCCAGGCGCGCCGTGCAGCCCGTCGCACCGCCATCACCGGTAGAGGAAGCGCCGGAGGCGGCACCGCGGCCCCCGATCGGGCGGCTGGATTCCCCCGAACAGTGGCCCGAGTTCATCCGTGGGCTGGAGGTGGACGGCATCGCCGCGCAGCTCGCGCGTCGGTCCGAATGCATCAGCGTGACGCCCGAACGGATCACGCTGCGCCTGCCCGAGGCCATGGCCCGGTTCAACCGGCCGCTGACGCTGGAACGGCTGCGTGATGTGCTGCGCGAGGCGCTGGCGGCTCCCGAGCTGGATTTGCGCGTGGAGACCGGCGACACCACCGGGCCGACACTGGCGAGCATCGAATCCGAGGAGGCCGCGGCCCGCCAGGCGGACGCCGAAGCGGCGCTGGCCAATGACGACAACATCCACGAGTTCGAGCGTCGTTTTGGCGCCAGCATTCGCGAGGGCAGCATCCGTCCGCTGGATGCGCCTGTGACACAATCCGACCCCACGATTCACTGACAACACAAAGACCATGTCCCAGATGAAAGGAGCACTCGGCAATCTCATGCGACAGGCGCAGGAGATGCAGTCGAAAATGCAGCAGAAGCAGCAGGAACTGGCCGAGCGGGAAACCGAAGGGCAGTCCGGCGCCGGCATGGTCAAGGTCGTGATGAACGGCCGTCACGAGGTCAAGCGCGTCACCATTGACCCGTCGGTGCTTGAGGAAGACAAGGAATTTCTCGAGGACCTGGTGGCCGCCGCGGTGAACGATGCCGTGGCCCGGGTCGAGGAAGAGAACAAGTCGGCGATGTCCGAGCTCACCTCCGGGCTGAACCTGCCGCCCGGCATGAATCTGCCGTTCTGATCGATCGCGCTCTGTGATCTATCCCGCCCGTCTGCAGGCGTTGATCGACGCATTGCGGGCCTTGCCCGGTGTCGGCCCGAAATCAGCGCAGCGCATGGCGTTTCAGTTGCTGGAGCATGATCGTCCGGCCGCCCGGATGCTGGCCGAGACGCTGGGCGCCGCGCTGGACGGACTGCGACGTTGCAACGACTGCCGGATGTTCAGCGAGGCCGATCTGTGTCCGATCTGCGCGTCGGCGCGGCGTGACCGTTCCAGCATGTGCGTCGTGGAATCACCGGCCGACCTGGTCGCGGTGGAGCAGGGCGCCGACTACAACGGCCTGTATTTCGTGTTGCATGGCCGGCTGTCGCCACTGGACGGCATCGGACCGGACGAGATCGGCCTGCCGCGTCTGGCCGAACGCCTGGCCGAACCGGAACTCAAGGAAGTGATTATCGCCACGGGCTCCACCGTGGAAGGTGAGGCCACGTCGCATTATGTCGGTGAGCTGGCACGTGCGGCCGGTGTCGCGGTCAGCCGTATCGCCCAGGGTGTGCCGATGGGGGGCGAGCTGGAATACGTCGACGCCGGGACGCTGTCCCACGCCTTCCGGGGGCGTCAGACGATCTGACCTGCCGGGCGCCGGCGGTCAGCCGTCGACCAGCGCGTCCACCTTGGCGGCGCAGATGAAGTCGTTTTCCGTCAGACCATCGGCGGCATGCGTGGCCCACAGGATCGAGGCGGTGTTGTAGCCGAAGCTGATGTCCGGGTGATGGTTCTCGCTGATCGCGATCCAGGCCACGGCGTTCACGAAGCCGGTGGTCTTGGCGTAGCCCTTGAAGCGGAACTCGGCGCGTATCGCCTGACCATCGTTGACGACTTCCCACCGCTCGCTGACCTGGGCCAGGTGCGCCTTCACGGCGTCGGCATCCATGGCCGGGGTATCACCTTCGCAAGGCACGCAGCGTCTCTGGGCGAGTTCCGAAGTCATTGGTCAGCTCCACGTCAGCGGGAAAGGTGGGCGACCGTACAGAACTCCCTGGCGCTGCGTCCAGTCTCACGCGCGGGCCGGCGCACCACGCAAAACATCCGGGTTAGACTCGAGCCATGAGCATTCATCCCGACAACCTGATCTGGATCGACCTGGAAATGACGGGGCTGGATCCGGATGCCCACGTGATCATCGAGATCGCGACCATCGTGACGGACGCTCAGCTCAACATTCTGGAAGAGGGCCCCTCGCTCGCGATCGCCCAGCCCGAACAGGAGCTGGAGAAGATGGACGAGTGGTGCACGCGGCAGCACAACGCCTCCGGCCTGGTCGACCGCATTCGCAACGACAGCGTTTCCATCGAGGTCGCCGAGGCCGCGACGCTGGACTTTCTGGCGCGCTGGGTGCCGGCGGGCGCGTCACCGATGTGCGGCAACAGTATCTGCCAGGACCGGCGATTCCTCGTGCGCGGGATGCCGGACCTCGCCGGGTATTTCCACTACCGCAACCTGGATGTCAGCACGCTGAAGGAGCTGGCCCGTCGCTGGGCTCCGGAGGTGGCTGGAGGTTTCGTCAAGGAGTCCGAGCATCTGGCGCTGGCCGACATCCGGGATTCGATCAACGAACTGCGCTATTACCGCAACACCCTGTTCGCGCTGGATTATCGCGAGACGATTTCGGGATAGGAGGCGAGCGATGAACTGGACTGCCATTGTTGTCACCGGTCTGGTCAGCGCCATCATCACGCTGATCGTGATGTGGCTGGTCTACGAGCTCGCACTCAAGCCCCGTCTGCAACGGCAGGCCGACCGGATGGCCGACGAGCTGGAAGCGCGTGTGCGTGCGGGTGTGCTGTCCGCGGGCGAGGAGTTGCTGCCGAAATTTCGCGAGCAGGTCGCCGCCGGTTTCAAGGATGCCCTGGCGGCGGCGGCGCGGGGCGAACATGTCGAGGAGTCGGTGCGCGCAATGGCGCGCAGCGGGGCCGAATTGCTGGAAGATGGTCTGGGGGCGCTGTTCGGCAAACGGCGGTGACGCGAGACCGGGCCGGCTTCAGATTTTCCTGAACAGTTCCACCAGCACCGGCTGCTTGGTGTAGGCGCGCATCATCGTGCGGGCGAGTACGCCGAGGGTCTGATACACCTCGCTGGTGGTGTGCGCGCGCATCGGCAGCACGATGGCTTCCATCACCGAGATCATTGCCCGGGCCATGTCGACCAGATCATCGGCGAGATCCAGCACCTGCTGTTCGACGGCCTTGCGCAGCATCTCTTCGAGGATGCCCGCGGTGCGCTCTTCGAAGGCGCGATGGACGGCGTCGATTTCTTTCAGATTCGAACGACTGCTGCGCAGCCAGTAGCCCGCCACGCCGTGATGCAGGGCCTCGTCCTGGACCAGGCTGGCGATGCCGTGAAAGAAGAGCATCATCTGCTGGATCGGGTCGGATTCGGCCTGGACGGGGTGGAAGATGTGCTGGTCGAAATAACCATGCAGACGTTGCAGGCAATCGATGTACAGCGCGTCCTTGCCCTGGAAGTGCCAGTACATCGCCCCCTTGGAGAGATTGGCCGCCTTGGCGATGTCGCCGATGGAGACGCCGTCATATCCGTAGACGCCGAACAGCTGAAAGGCCTCAGTGCGGATTGTGTCCAACGTGGCGGCCTGATCGGCAGCCGATTTGCGTGCCATGTTGCGAAAATTTCCGTTTGTCTGGACGGCGGGGCGGGAAAGGGCCGCCGATTCAATATTTCGGGAAATGTAACATGGTGACCATGGAGCCATTTCCCGACGACATCCGAGCGGCCATCGAGGCCGCGGCGGAGATGCTGCGCGGTGCCCGCAGGGTGCTGGCGATCACCGGTGCCGGGATTTCGGCGGAGTCAGGGCTGCCGACCTATCGCGGTGTTGGCGGGCTGTACGAGGACAGTGAAGGGGAGGACGGGATTCCGATCGAGGTCGCACTGTCCGGCGAATGGTTCCGGACCGATCCGGCGAGGACATGGAAACATCTGCGCCAGATCGAGGCGGCCTGCCGGGGGGCGACTCCGAACGCCGGGCATGCGGTGCTGGCGCGCTGGCAGCGCCGTTTCGACATCACCGTGCTGACCCAGAATATCGATGGTTTTCATCGGGCGGCGGGTTCGGATGACGTGATCGAGATGCACGGCAACTTTCACCATCTGTATTGCACAAGCTGCCCGTGGCGGCTCGATGTCGAATCCTACGCGGACATTGATCGGAATCTTCCGTGCTGTCCGGATTGCGGTGACGTGATCCGTCCGAACGTGGTGCTCTTCGGTGAAATGCTGCCGACGACCGCGCTGGACCGCTATGACCGGGTCATGGCATCAACGCCGGACGTGGTGCTGAGCATCGGCACGACCAGCGTGTTTCCGTACATCGCGGCACCGGTGCACTGGTGTCGCCAGTGGGGTGGGCGAAGTATCGAGATCAATCCGGGGCGTACGGACGTGTCCGCTGCGGTGGATGTCCGCATCCCCGCACCGGCCGCGATGGCGCTTCAGGCCATCGACAAACGCCTCAACTCGACGTGCTGACCGGTTCGTTGACGGTCTGGCCCGGCTTCACGCCCTTGCCGTCGTTTGGCAGGACCACCGTGGGGCCGATATTCCGCTTCACTTCGCGGGCGTCGAACACGTAGGCGTCGTCCTTTTCCGGGCGCGACTTGAGCATCTTGAACTGGGCGCCGGCCTCGAAGCGGGTGCTGCCCTTGACCGTGCTGATGCGCGTTCCGAAGATCAGCGGGTAACTGTAGATGCCATGGCCGCCGGAGACGACGACGGTTTCGTCGTCCTCGATCTCGTCGACTTGCTCGTCGAGCATGCGGAAGTAGGTGAAACCGTTTGCCAGCGTCAGCTCGGCGGCCCGGAACAGCAGGTAGTTCTGGACCGTATCCCGTTCCGTGACATCGTTGCCGGCGAATCGCACCCGATAGCGGTCGGCTTCCAGGCGCTGCTCGGAGTATCCGTAACGTGTGTCGCCCTTTGCCTTGTAGGGCGTCGGTTGCAGTGCACAGGCACCCAGTGCAAGCGTTACGATAGCGACAGCGGCAATTTGTTTGATCATGTTCGACTTCATTGCGTCGGTTCTTGGCCTTGGACCGAATAGATGAATTCTAGTTCGACCAGAAACCTCTGGGGGTATGTTTATGTTGATTCGATCATTGCTCGATGTGCAGATGCACTCAATCGCCCGTGTGACGCTGATCACGTTGCTGGGATTCACCGTCAGCATCGCACAGGCTCAGGATGCTGATGACAGCATCGGACGTGACGACACGCCGTTCTACAGCGGTACCGCGTTCATCTCGGTGGACCCCGATCTCGACAACCTGGATTCCGCATTCGGTCTGGCGCAGACCATCGGCATCCGGATTCCGGGCATCTCCTGGATCGGCTTCGAGCTGGATCTGGGGTTCACGCTGTTCGGGGGCGAAAACGATGGTGGCCGGACAATCCCCGCGGGTGGGGATGACTGCCCCGCGCTGCAAAACCCGTTTGGCTGCGAACAGCCCGGATCCACGGCCTCCAATGATGACTTTCAGGCCATCACCTACGGTCTGTACACCGCATTCCGCACGCCGGGACGGTTATATGCCGGAACGCGGCTGGGCTTTGGCGGCATGAACACCAATATCGAGGAGCTGGAAGAGGACAGCGACGGTTTCGTCTATACGCTGCAGGCCGGGTACCGCTGGAGCAAGGCGACGCACAACATGGTTCAGCTCGAATACCTCGAATTCCAGAACGATGCGAAGTACATTTCAATCTCCGCGTTCTACGCCTTCGATGCATTCTGATCCGTGACCGCCTTCGAGCTCCCGACATCCGGACAGGGTCTGCCGCCCTTCGAGGGGCGGCAGCGGGAGCGTGTGCGGATCAGCCTTACGCCGCTGATCGATGTGGTGTTCATCCTGCTCGTGTTCTTCATGCTGGCGTCCAGCTATGTCGAATGGGGCGCGATCAACCTGATGTCCGGCAGCGATCTGGCGTCGGACACCGGCAATCGGCCCACGCTGACCCTGTCGCTGGGGCCGGATGGCGTGCTGCGGGATTCGGCCGGCGTGCCGCTGCATGAGGGCGAGCGTCTGCTGGATGCCGTCATGGCTCGGCTGGACGGTCAGCGCGGGCCGGTCGTCGTCGCGCCGGGTGAGTCCGTGTCGTTGCAGACCGTCGTGTCCGCGCTGGACACGCTGACCCTGGCCGGCGTTACGCCGTTGTCGATGGCGCGTGAGGAATCGCTCGAGGAGAGCGCCACGCCCTGACCGGCGGCCTACCGGCCGCTGTTCCACCATCACTGCTTCCTTTGTTGGCCAGCGTTTGTCTGGTCACCGAAGACAGGGTTTGTGTCCGGCCATATACTGTTTAAATAAACAGTAACCGTGTAGCGCAAGTAGATCAGTGCTTCCCTGGCGATGTCGGATTCAGCGACCAACTCCTTGAACGCTCTGCTTCAGGCCGAGCCACGCCTCTGGCGTGCCCGGGATGCGCGTGCCCGCCAGACCGCGGTGCGCCCCACGGGGCATGCCCGGCTTGATACGGCCTTGCCCGGCGGCGGCTGGCCCGAGGCCGGCATGATCGAGGTGGTCGTGGAAGCCCGGCAGCCACCTCCACTGCATCCGTTCCTGCCGGCGATGGCCGATTGCACGCGGGCGGGTCAGCGTATCGTGCTGGTCGATGCGCCAGCCGATCTCGTGCCCTTCACGCCGGCCTGGCAGCAGGCGGGCATCAATCCGGACGGCTTGCTGCTGGTGCGCTCCGATGACCGGGCCAATGCGTGGTGGGTGATCGAGACCGCGCTGCGTAGCGAGGCCTGCGGCCTAGTCCTGGCCTGGCCCTGCACCCATGGCAGGCAGGTGGATGTCGCCGCCATGCGTCGCTGGCAGGTCGCGGCGGCCGCCGGGCGATGTCTGGGCGTGCTGTTCACGCCGGCGCGACGACGAGCTCACGCACCCAATGTCCATCTGCGTCTGCATGTCCAGGGCGATCGCCTCCGGGTGCTCAAGGCGCGCGGCAGTCATCAGTGCCCGGTGGTCAGCCTGTGAACACGGCTACCCAGATTGACTGGCTGGATCATGAATGCGGGGCCGTGCCCGGGAAGCAGGGGCCGGAGCCGCCGGTTGCGCGCTCGGCGGCGCGCGCCGAGGCGCTGTGGCTTTGTCTGTACCTGACCGATCTGCCGCTGGAGGTCCAGGCCGGTTACGAACCGGACGAGCCGATGGTGGTGACCGAAGTCACGGGCCAGCGGATCGAGGTGATCGCGGTATCCGCCGTCGCACGGCATGCCGGTATCGAGCCGGGCATGTCTCAGGCCGCGGCGCAGGCGCTGTGTCCCGAGGTGCGCCTGGAGGTGCGCGACCAGGCCGCGGAATCCCGGCGTCTGGACCGGCTGGCCGGGTGGGCCAGTCGCTGGACGTCCTGGGTGTCGGTGGCACCGCCGAACAGTCTGCTGCTGGAGGTGGGCGGCAGCCGTCATCTGTTCGGTGGGCTGGACGAGATACAGCGTGCGGTCATGGCCGGTCTGGGTGGGCATGGTCACCACGTCCGTACAGCCATCGCCCGTTCGGCCCGGGCGGCGTCCTGGCTGGCACCCTGGCAGTCCGGAATCGTCGCGTCGGATGACGACAGGACCCGACAGGGCGTGGCCGCGTTGCCGATCGAGGCACTGGGATTGCCGCCGACGCGACAGGCGCGGTTGCGCCGGGCGGGTCTGAACACGCTGGGAGCGCTGATGCGTCTGCCTCGCGATGGCCTGGCCCGGCGTTACGGTCAGGCGATCGTCCGGCAACTGGACGAGGCCCTGGGGCAGCGTCCGGAGGCGGTGCCACGCTTTGCCGCGCCACGGCGTTTCACCGCCGAGGTGGACATGCCGATGCCGGAATCGGCCACGCCGCGTCTGCTGGCCGCGGCCGGGCATCTGACCGACCAGCTGGTCCGCTATCTGCGGGCGCATGATGCGGCCGTCGACCGCCTGCGTCTGCGCCTGTTTCACGAGGAGCGGCCGGCCAGCACGCTGACGGTGGGACTGGCGATGGCGGGGCGGGACGATCGGCGCTTCGTCCGTCTGCTGGGGGAACACCTGGATCGGTTCGAACTGCCCGCGCCGGTCGTGGGGCTGCGGCTGGAGGCGCCGCATGTGCTGCCGCTGTCCGCCGGTACACAGGACTGGCTGGATCCCGCCGGCGCGGATGACTGGCTGGCCACGGTGGAACGCTGGCAGGCCCGGCTGGGTGCTCAGGCCGTGCTGGCGCTGGGCAGTCGGGCCGATCATCGACCGGAACAGGCCTGGCAACTGGGTCAGCCGGGCCAGGTCGATTGTTGCGACCGGCCGCCGGCCGCGCCGCGCCCCGTCTGGCTGCTGCGCGAACCGCAGGCGCTGATCGTCCGCGAGCAGCGGCCGACCTACAACGGACCGCTGGACACCGAAACCGGGCCCGAGCGGATCGAGCAGGGCTGGTGGGACACGGCCGGATCGGGCGGTGACATCAGCCGTGATTATTACGTCATGCGCGATCGCTTCGGCACCCGCCTGTGGGTGTTCCAGGATCGCCAGCGGCTGGGCTGGTGGCTACACGGGTATTTCGCATGAGCGCGGCGGAAGTCGGTTATGCCGAGTTGCATTGCCTGAGCAATTTCAGCTTTCTGCGCGGGGCCTCCCAGCCCGCTGAACTGGTGGATCGTGCCGCGGATCAGGGCTATGCCGCGCTGGCGCTGACCGATGAATGCTCGGTGGCCGGTGTGGTCCGGGCGCACGAGCAGGCCAAGGTGCGCGGCCTGCATCTGATCATTGGCGCCGAGTTCACGCTGGAGGAGGGGCCGAAGATCGTCCTGCTGGCGACGGATCGCGCGGCCTACGGGCGCCTGTGCCGCCTGATTACGCTGGCGCGCGGCCGGCGTTCCAAGGGGGACTATGCCCTGCATCTGAATGACCTGATCGATCAGCCGCTGGAGGGCTGTCTGCTGCTGTGGATCGACGGGGACGATGCCGCGCTGGCGGCGGTCACGACCGTGTTCACCGATCGTCTTTGGCTGGTCGCCGAACTGTTCGCCAGCGCTGATCGCCAGCGTCGGCAGGCCGCGTTGCAGGCGCGCGCCGAGGCATTCGGATTGCCTGTCGTCGCCTGCGGGGACGTGCACATGCATGCCCGCGGTCGCCGGGCATTGCAGGACACGCTGACCGCGATTCGCCTCGGCAAACCGATCTCCGAACTGGGGTATGCGCTGTTCCCGAACGGGGAACGGCATCTGCGCTCGTTGGCTGCGCTGCGCGCGATTTATCCGGCGGTGTGGCTGGAGGCGTCGGTGCGGATCGCCCGACGCTGCCGTTTTGTACTCACGGAGCTGCGCTACGAGTATCCGCACGAGCTGATTCCGGACGGATACACGCCCTCGTCGTGGTTGCGCGAGCTGACGGAACGGGGCGCGCGTCGCCACTACTCCGGAGGCGTGCCGTCGAATGTCCGTCGCAATATCGAACATGAACTGGGGCTGATCGCTGAACTCGAGTACGAGTTCTTTTTTCTCACCGTCGAGGACATCGTGCGCTGGGCGCGCGGGCAGGACATCCTGTGCCAGGGCCGAGGCTCGGCCGCCAATTCCACGGTTTGTTACTGCCTGGGGATCACCGCGGTCAATCCGGCCGAGCAGAGTCTGCTGTTCGAGCGCTTCGTCTCACGCGATCGCAACGAACCGCCGGACATCGATGTCGATTTCGAACATCAGCGGCGTGAGGAGGTGATCCAGTACATCTATCGCAAATACGGGCGCGACCGGGCGGCGCTGGCGGCGACGGTCATCGCCTACCGGCCCAAGTCGGCGATCCGCGATGTTGGCAAGGCGCTGGGCATGTCGCTGGATCAGGTCGATGCGTTGTCGAAGTCGCTGGCCTGGTGGGACAACGCCGAGACCTTCGACGAGCGGATTCTCGAGATCGGCCTGGACCCGCGCTCGCCGGTGATCCGGCGCTTGTTCGTGCTGGTGGGGCAACTGGTGGGGTTTCCCCGCCACCTGTCTCAGCATGTCGGCGGATTCGTCATCAGCCAGGGGCCGGTGCATGCGCTGTGTCCGATCGAGCCGGCGACCATGGACAACCGCAGCGTGATCCAGTGGGACAAGGACGACCTGGAAAGCCTGGGCATGCTCAAGGTCGACGTGCTGGCGCTGGGCATGCTGACCGCGATCCGCAAATGCTTTGACCTGATCCGGCGCTGGGACGGGTGCGAACTGACACTGGCGGCGATTCCCCGCGACGACCCGGAGACTTACGAGGCGATCCAGCAGGCGGACACCATCGGCGTGTTCCAGATCGAATCCCGGGCACAGATGAGCATGCTGCCCCGGCTCCGGCCGGAGAATCTCTACGACCTGACGATTCAGGTCGCGATCGTGCGACCCGGCCCGATCCAGGGCGACATGGTGCATCCCTATCTGAACCGGCGATCCGGCAAGGAGCCGGTGACCTATCCGAGCGATGCCGTGAAGGGCGTGCTGAAACGCACCTTGGGCGTGCCGATCTTTCAGGAGCAGGTGATGCAGCTTGCGATGGTCGCCGCCGGATTCACGGCCGAGGAGGCCGATCAGCTGCGCCGGGCGATGGCCGCCTGGAAGCGCAAGGGCGGGCTGGAGCCGTTCGAGGTCAAGCTCAAGGCCGGCATGGCGGAGCGTGGTTACGAGCCCGAGTACGCCGAGAGAATCTTCAGCCAGATCAAGGGCTTCGGAGACTATGGTTTTCCCGAGTCTCATGCCGCGAGCTTCGCGCTGCTGGCCTACGCCTCCGCCTGGCTCAAGTGTCACTATCCGGCCGCCTTCACTGCCGCGTTGCTCAACAGTCTGCCCATGGGGTTTTACGCGCCGGCGCAATTGATCGCCGACGCCCGCCGCCATGGCGTCGAGGTGAGGCCGGTGGACGTGCTGCATTCGGAGGTGGAATCGAGCCTGGAGCGCCGGGCCGACGGGGAGGCGGTAATCCGTCTGGGATTCGACCGGATCAAGGGGATGGATCTGGAGGTTGCCGAGCGTATCGCCGACTGGAGAAAAGCCTTGCCCGAAGGTAGGCGGGGAACAGCGTCATTGAAGCGGCGATTGATTCGTGACACCGGTATTTCCCGTGAACAGATGGAGGTGCTTGCGGCAGCCGGCGCCCTGCGAGGCCTGTCCGGTCATCGCCACCAGGCGTTCTGGGATGCGGCGGGTGTCGAGACGGCCATGCCCGTGCTGGGTCGGCCGCAGTTTTCGGAAGGCGTTCCCCTGCTGACGACGCCGACGGAAGGGCAGGATATCGTCGCCGACTATTCCAGCCTGCGCCTGACGCTGGGACGCCATCCGCTGGCGCTGCTGCGACCGCGGCTGGATGCCTGTGGTGTCACGTCCTCCGATCGCCTGCGTCCGATGAAGACCGGCACGCCGGTTCTTGTCGGAGGCCTGGTCATCGGTCGACAGCGCCCCGGTTCGGCCTCCGGCGTGATCTTCATGACTCTGGAAGACGAGGCCGGCCTGGTCAATCTGGTGATCTGGCCCAAGGTGCTGGAGCGCTTCCGCCGGATGGTGCTGCATGCGCAGCTGCCGCTGATTCGCGGCCATGTGCAGAACGAGGACGACGTGTTGCACGTGATCGCACGCGAGTTCACCGATCGTTCGGAGTGGCTGGGGCGGCTGTCGGTCGCCTCCCGTGATTTTCACTGACTGGCCCGGCCGGACCCGTCACCGTTATGATGCCGACAGACGTCTGACGGGCGAGGGCCGCCAACCATGATGGAGTGGGAGCACACGCGCCGGCTGGCGCTGACCGACGATCATCTGCTGCCGCTGATCAACGTCGTGTTCCTGCTGCTGATCTTCTTCATGCTCGTCGGCGCCATCGCCGTACCCGAGCGTCTGGACGTGCTGCCGCCGTCATCTGTCTCGGCATTCCAGCCCAACGACGTCGGGCTGGAACTGGTCATCGATCAGAAAGGTGATGTGCTGGTCGACGATGAAATCGTGACCATGGAACGCCTCGTCAGCCGCCTGTCCGGCGAGAACGCGCCGGATCGCGTGCGCCTGAAGGCGGATGCCAACCTCAGCGCGACCGGCGTGCTCGACGTGCTCGACATCCTGCGGGATGCCGGTGTCGCGCATGTGCAGCTGGTGACAGTCGCCAAGCGCTGATCGATCAGTCCCGCCCGGGTTTCAGAGAATCGTCGGGTTCGGCGCGTCGCCGTAGACTTCCTTGGGGTCGAAGCTCTTTTCCGACTCTTCGAAGTGCAGCGCGCTGCTGTTCTCACCGATCGGGATGGACCGGTAGAAGCAGGAGCGGTAGCCGACATGGCAGGACGCCTCGCCGGGGATGTCGACACGCAGCCACACGGCATCCTGATCGTCGTCGATGCGGATTTCGGTGACTTTCTGCACCAGCCCGCTGGTCGCGCCCTTGTGCCACAGCACCTGACGCGAACGGCTCCAGTAGTGGGCCTCGCCGGTCTCGATGGTCTTGCGCAGCGCTTCGGCGTTCATGTAGCCG
Organism: uncultured Abyssibacter sp.; assembly: GCF_964000955.1. Lineage (NCBI taxonomy): Bacteria > Pseudomonadati > Pseudomonadota > Gammaproteobacteria > Chromatiales > Oceanococcaceae > Abyssibacter > uncultured Abyssibacter sp. The sequence continues at coordinate 4,928 of NZ_CAXFCL010000123.1, read as the reverse complement.
AGCATCAGCACCTCGCCGGAGGCGTGGGCCGTGGTCACGCAGGGAATCAGTCCGTCGGCGTCGAACTTGGGCGCCAGTTCCTGGCCTTCCTCAACCTGTTCGATGGTCTTGCGTTCTGCGAATTCGATGCTCATCGCGGGCTTACATGTCGTTCGGGGTGGGGCGGATCATCTGCATGAAGCGGTCGTGCAGACGCATGTCTTCCTTGAAGCGGCCCGTGAAGCGGGACGTGATGGTGAACACGCCCGGCTTGCGAATGCCGCGGGTGGTCATGCACTGGTGCGCCGCATCGACCAGCACGGCGACGCCGGCCGGCTTGAGCACTTCCTCCAGTACATTGGCAATCTGCGCGGTCATCGTCTCCTGCGTCTGCAGGCGGCGGGCGTAGATCTCGATCACGCGCGCCAGCTTGCTGATGCCGACCACGCGGTTCACCGGCAGGTAGGCGATGTGCACGCGGCCGATGATCGGCACCATGTGATGTTCGCAATGCGATTCCAGGCGGATGTCGCGCAGCATGACCATGTCGTCATAGCCGTCGACTTCCTCGAAGGTGCGCGACAGGATTTCGCGCGGGTCTTCCTTGTAGCCGGCGTAGAATTCCTCGTAGGCGCGAACGACGCGCCCGGGCGTGTCGAGCAGGCCTTCGCGGGTCGGATCGTCACCGGTCCAGGCGATCAGGGTACGAACGGCCGCTTCGGCTTCTTCGCGTGTCGGACGCGCAACGGCGTCGTTCTTCGTCTCGACTGCCGCGTTGGCAGGAGTGGCACTGGCATCCATCAAAAGATTCTCCGCAAGGCGGGAAGGGCGACATCGGCCCCCGCAATGTGCGTAACCAAGTAGCGGGTTACGAACCAATAATTATGTCATATCGAACGAATTCAAGCCTCGAGTCGGTACAATCCGGACCCGCAAACCACGCAACGTCATAAGGTCATGCAGATCTACAACTCGCTGACACGGCGGAAAGAGCCGTTCGAACCGCTGAATCCCGAGAATGTCACGATCTACGTCTGCGGTCCGACGGTGTACAGCTACGCCCACATCGGCAACGCGCGTCCCGCCGTCGTGTTCGACGTGCTCGTGCGTCTGATGCGGGTGCTCTACAAGCGCGTGACCTACGTTCGCAACATCACCGACATCGACGACAAGATCAATGCGGCCGCGGCCGCGGCCGGCGTGGATATCGGCGAGATCACATCCAGGTTCGAAAAGGCCTATCTGGAGGATCTCGACGGGCTGGGTGTGTTGCCCGCCGATCGCATGCCACGGGTGACCGAGCACGTGGACGACATCATCGCGGCCATTCGTGATCTGATCCGCAGCGGCCATGCCTATGAAGCCGAGGGGCATGTGCTGTTCGACGTGAACAGCTACGAGGACTACGGGCGGCTGTCCGGCCGCGACCGTCGCGAGATGATCGCCGGTGCCCGCGTCGAGGTGGCGCCCTACAAGCGTGATCCGGCCGACTTCGTGCTGTGGAAGCCGTCCTCCGCCGATCAGCCCGGCTGGTCCAGTCCCTGGGGGCGCGGTCGACCCGGCTGGCATATCGAGTGCTCGGCGATGGCGTCATTCCACCTGGGCGAGACCATCGACATCCACGCCGGCGGCATGGACCTGCAATTCCCGCATCACGAAAACGAGATCGCCCAGTCCGTCTGCTGGCATGGCGGCAAGGAATACGCCCGCTACTGGATGCACAACGGCCTGCTGAATCTCGACGGCCAGAAGATGGCCAAGTCGGTGGGGAACATCGTCACCATCCGCGACGTGCTGGAACAGGTGCCGGGCGAGGTCGCACGCTACGTGCTGTTGTCCGCGCACTACCGCCAGCCGCTGGACTGGACCGACGATGTTCTGGCGCAGGCTCGCGCCACGCTGGATCGCGTCTACCGCGCGCTGGAGGTCCTGGCCGACATCGAACCGACCGATTTCGAGCCCACCGTCGAGTTCATGGACGCGCTGGAAGACGACCTGAACACGCCGCGTGCGCTGGCCGAGGTCGCGGAGCTGGTCCGGGCGGCGAACAAGGCGGAAACCGACAGGGAGAAGGGCGCGATCAAGGGGCACCTGCTCGCCTGCGGTCAGCTGCTGGGCCTGTTCCAGGCCGACCCTGCCACGTGGTTCGGTGGTGGTGAGGATGGCGAGGCCGCCGAGATCGACGCGCTGGTGGCGCAGCGGCAGGAAGCTCGTGCCCGCAAGGACTACGGCGAGGCCGACCGTATCCGCGATCAGCTCACCGAACGCGGCATCGTGCTGGAGGACAGCGCCGACGGCGTCCGTTGGCGGCGGACCGGCTGAGACCGGCCTCGGAGAGACTAGACGGGGCCGTACCGCAGACGCTGACCGCCGTCAGGGCGGATGACGGTCTTGCCATCGAAGGCCAGCGCGCCGTTGACCCAGGTCGAGTCGATTCTGCCGCGGAAGGTCGTGCCCTCGTAGGGTGACCAGCCGCAGTGGTAGAGGACGGATTCGGGCGTGACCGTGGTGGTTGCGTCCAGGTTCGCCAGCGTCAGATCCGCGTAGTAGCCCTCGCGCAGATAGCCGCGTTCCTGCACGCCGTAGCAAAGCGCCGGGGCGTGGCAGGCCTTGTGGACCATGGTCGTCAGCGGCAGCCAGCCGTCGTTCACGTGGTCGAGCAGCGAGACCAGCGAGGTCTGCACCAGCGGCAGGCCAGCCGGCGCCTTGACGTACGGCTGGGCCTTTTCCTCCCGGGTGTGCGGTGCGTGGTCGGTGGCGATCACGTCGAGCCGGTCTTCCAGCAGGGCCTGGCGCAGCGCGGCCCGGTCGGTGGCGGATTTGATCGCCGGGTTGCACTTGATCAGGTTGCCGAGCTGCGCGTAGTCCGCCTCGGAGAACCACAGGTGGTGCACGCAGGCCTCGGCGGTCACGCGCTTGGACTCGATCGGGCCGCGGTCGAACAGCTCCATTTCCCTTGCGGTCGTCAGGTGCAGCACGTGCAGCCGGGCGTCGTATTCCCGCGCCAGGCCGACGGCCATGGATGACGACAGCCAGCAGGCTTCTGCGGAGCGGATCGTCGGATGCATCTGCGCGGTGAGCGTGTCGCCGTAGCGCTCGATCGCCTCCGCCTCGTTGCGGAGGATGGTCGGCGTGTCCTCGCAGTGGGTCGCGATCAGACCCGGGGCGTCACGGAAAATCGCCTTCAGCGCATCCTGGTTGTCGACCAGCATGTTGCCGGTTGATGCGCCCATGAACACCTTGACGCCGCAGGCTTCGTCGATCTTCAGCGCGCGGATCTCGTCGATGTTGTCGTTGGTCGCGCCGAGGTAGAAGCCGTAGTTGGCGGCGACGCGACCGGCCGCGCGGGCGTACTTGTCCGCCACCGCCTGACGCGTCGTCGTGGTCGGGTTGGTGTTCGGCATGTCCATGAAACTGGTCGTGCCGCCGGCCACCGCGGCCACCGATTCCGAAGCCATGTTGGCCTTGTGCGGCGCGCCCGGTTCGCGGAAGTGGACCTGATCGTCGATCATGCCCGGCATCAGAACGCGGCCCTGCGCGTCGATCACGGTCATTGACGCATCCGCCGTGATCGACGCCGCAATCTTGCTGATTCGGTCACCGTCGATGAGCAGATCGCCTTCCTCGGTCCGGCCTTCATTCACTAGCAGGGCGTTGGTGATCAGCGTCTTGGTCATGATGGTCGGGTTTTCCGGTCGGAGACGGCCCGCTATCATACGCGTCGTCATTCCTGCGACCGACTTTCGTGCTTCTTATCGTCCTGCGAACGATCGTCCTGACCCGGACGCGAACTTGGTGCCCAGTTGCCTAACAGCGGCTGGTTCTGCCTTCGTTTGAAAAATTCCTGATCGGTCCCGATCAACCTCCAATCGTTCCCGAGGACTTCTCCATGTCTATTTCCATTCGATTGCCCGACGGCTCAGAGCGCCCGTTTGACGCGCCGCCGACGGGTGCCGATGTTGCCCTGTCCATTGGCGCCGGCCTGGCCAAAGCGGCGCTGGCCGTCAAGGTCAACGGCGAGATGCGCGATCTCACACGCGTCATCGAGCAGGATGCCGATGTCGAAATCATCACCGTCCGATCACCCGAGGCGCTGGAACTGCTGCGCCACGACGCCGCCCATGTGATGGCGGAGGCGGTCCAGGAGCTCTACCCGGACACCCAGGTGACCATTGGTCCGGCGATCGAGAACGGTTTCTACTACGACTTCGCCCGCGATGAGCCCTTCAAGCCCGAGGACCTGGAAAAGATCGAGGCGAAGATGCGGGAGATCGTCCAGCGCGACGAGGCGATTACCCGCGAGGTCTGGGATCGCGACGAGGCCATCGCCTGGTTCCGCGAGCAGGGCGAGGAATACAAGGCCGAGATCATCGCCGATTTGCCCGGGACCGAGACGATCACGGTTTATCGCCAGGGCGGATTCGTCGACCTGTGCCGCGGGCCGCATCTGCCGTCCACGGGCAAGCTGGGCAAGGCCTTCAAGCTGATGAAGCTGGCTGGCGCGTACTGGCGTGGCAATTCCGACAACGCGATGCTCCAGCGTATCTACGGCACGGCCTGGGGCAGCGAGAAGGAACTCAAGGCCTACCTGACGCAGCTCGAGGAAGCGGAGAAGCGTGACCATCGCCGTCTCGGCAAGCAACTCGACCTGTTCCATATCCAGGACGAGGCTGTCGGCCAGGTGTTCTGGCACCCCAAGGGCTACACGCTGTTCCGTCAGCTGGAGGCCTACGTGCGCGAGAAGATCGACGCTCGCGACTACGTGGAGGTGAAGACGCCGCTGCTGATGGACCGCAAGCTGTGGGAGGCGTCCGGCCACTGGGACAAGTACCGCGAAAACATGTTCATCGCCGAGGTGGACGAGGGCGGTAACGAAACGCGGATGCTGGCGGTCAAGCCGATGAACTGTCCCGGGCACGTGCAGCTTTACGCCAACACCCTGCACAGCT
>NZ_CAXFCL010000122.1:0-5113 GCF_964000955.1 uncultured Abyssibacter sp. | reverse complement strand
TGCGCGAGTAGGCACCGGTCATGCGGTAGGCCATCTTGCCGCCGGCCGCGGACAGCGCGGGCAGCGAGATGCCACGACCCGCCGACAGACATTCGACCAGCATGCGCCAGCCGCCACCGGCCTTCTCCACGCCGCCGATGATCCACTCGATCGGCACGAACACGTCCTCACCGGTGATCGGGCCGTTCATGAACGCACCCGACGGATAATGACGACGTCCAATCTCGACGCCCGGCGTGGACGCCGGAATCAGCGCACAGGTGATGCCGTAGTCGGCCTTGTCCGGATCACCCAGCAGGCCTTCGGGGTCCTGCAGCTTGAATGCCAGACCAATCACCGAAGCCACCGGGGCCAGGGTGATGTAGCGCTTGTTGAAGGTCAGGCGCATGCCGAGCACTTCCTTGCCTTCCCACTCGCCCTTGCAGACGACGCCGACATCCGGAATCGCGGTGGCGTCGGAGCCGACTTCCACGCCGGTCAGACCGAAGCAGGGGATGTCCTCGCCATTGGCCAGCTTGGGCAGCCAGTGCTCCTTCTGCTCGTCGGTGCCGTAGTGCATCAGCAGCTCGCCGGGGCCCAGCGAGTTCGGAACCATGACCGTCACGGCGGCGGTGATGGACTTGGTGGCAATCTTGGTCACGACGCAGGACTGCGCGTAGGCCGAAAAGCCCAGACCGCCCCACTCCTTGGTGATCAGCATCGAGAAGAACTTGTTCTCGCGCATGAACTGCCAGACTTCCGGCGCCAGATCACGGTCTTCGTAGACCGTCTTGTAGTCGTCGATCATCTTGCACAGCTCAACGGTCTCGTTGTCGAGGAACGCCTGCTCCTCGGCCGTCAGCTTGGTGCGCTTGAAGTTCTTCAGCATGTTCCAGTCGGGGCGACCACGGAACATCTCGCCCTCCCACCAGACGTCGCCGGCTTCCAGCGCCTCGCGCTCGGTGGAGGTCATCGGCGGCAGCACCGCCTTGAATCCGGAGAAGATCGGCTTGGTGATCAGGCGACGGATCGGCCGAACGTTCAGCGCGATCGCCAGCACGGCAAAGATGCCTCCGGTGATCGCGAACGCGGTCGGGCCCATCATGCCCAGGCCGTAGAGGCCAACGATGTAGATACCGATCGCCGCCGACGTCACCAGCAACGGTGCGCCCACGTACGCGAGCACCCAAAGGCCCGCGATGGCGATGAGAATTGCGAGTAGTGTCATCATGACAAACCCTCCGATAGACAAAAGTAAGGAGACTGGGGAGTCGGTTAAGCGGCTTGCTCGGCAGCCGCCGGCGGCTGCTCGCCGGGACGCGGAATCAGCGTCTCGATCAGCAGGCGCAGGTATTCGTTGAACACGGGGCCGGGCGGCAGCGCGGACGGGTTGTCCCGACGCAGCTGCAAGGTCCCGAGGAAGGTGCTGTAGGCAAAGGTCGCCCACTTGCGGGCGTCCCGGGCCGTCAGACCCAGCGCCCGATAGCATTCGGCCAGAAAATCCAGCCGGCGCTGCGAGACCTTGTGCACGAAATCCGCGACTCGCGGATCACGGCTGGCCGCCGCCAGCGCCAGATAGAGATGCCCTTCCCGCTCGCTGCCATTGGCCGCCTTGAACACGGTCTGGATGCGCTTGCGCGGCTGCCGGACGCCCTTGGCGCGCTCGATGATCTGTTCGGTTTCCCGCGACGCCCAGCGCTCCAGCGACGCTCGGATCAGCGCGTCACGGTTGGCGAAATGCCAGTAGAAGCTGCCCTTGGTCACACCGAGCTTGCGCGCCAGCGGCTCGACGGCCACGCCGTCCAGGCCGCCGTCGACCATGGCGTCAAGCGCGGCATCCGCCCAGTCGTCGGCACTCAATGTCGGCTTCGTCTGCACCATTGTTGCAGCGCATCCATACGGGAAAGTATGGCAAAACTAACACATACGTCAGCGTACGGAAATGATGTTCACGCACCGTTATCGCTGTCACTGCGGTCAGGCATGCGGCCGCACTGACCCAGCAAGCGCTGCCAGGCTTCGGCATGGGTTCGCGACGCGTCGACCAGACTGGCGTCCAGCCGCTGCACAGCCTCGAGATAGGCCGTCAGCGGGCGCGGGAGTTCGGCCGCCTGGACGTTCGCAGCCTGCCCCAGCACGGCCACTAGCTTCGCCAGCTCGCGACGCAGGCTGGCCAGGTCCGGCTGCACGCCCCGCGCGTAGAACTTGTGAAACACGGTCTCGGCGATTTCAGCGGTGGGCGTCGGTCTCGGTTGCAGACAGACCGGCCTTGCGTTGAGGCGCGCATGGATGATGGCGGCCACCGCCTCCAGTTCCGCGACGAACAGGGCCGCCGTCCTCAGCAGGCCACCGGCCTCGCGGGATTCACGCAGGCGTTGCAGCGACGCGCTCAGGGCCGCCTCGCCCACACCGTCACCATCCAGGCCACGCCGAACCAGGCCGACGAGTTCATCCAGCGCGGCGATGCCGAGCAGCCCACCGTGGACGCCCTGCATCTCCATCGGGGAGGCCTCCGGGGACAGGAACCGCTCGATTTCCTCGGTGTTGAAGATGACGTCGTAGCCCGCCACCGCGAGATCGGTGGACTTGCTGCGCCTCACCCGTTCCAGCAACGCGCTTTCCTCGTCGGAATCGGCCTCGCAACCGGAAAGCGCCGCAGCGACGCGTGTTTCATAGGCGAATCGCGACGAAGGCGTCATCACCTGTCCGAGGATGCTGTTGCGCTCGCCGAGCAGCCGGCCCAGGCAGTCACGCAAGGACAGCGCCTCGCCCGGCGACAACCGCAGATCCGTCGAGGCCACCCGGCGCGCGCGGCGGCGCGGATAGACCGGAACGGCCCGCACCTCGGGCGCGACACGCTGATCCAGCACGTTGCCCACCCGCCAGCGGTAGTCCTCCAGCGCATTCGCGACACCGGAGGCATCGCAGGCCTGCAACAGCAGGATGCCCCCGATGATTCCGGCGAGCCCGGCACCATGCGCTATGCTCCGGACATGCGACTTCGGCTTGGCATTGTGCTGGGATTGGTGAGCGTGGCGGCGCATGCCGAGATCTACACGTGGACGGACGCCGATGGTCAGGTCCGATACTCCGATCGGCCACCGCTGAACCAGACCTATTCGGTGAGAGAAGTCCGGCCAACGCCAGCCGCGAACTCGCCCTCGGATCCGGCCACGGACCCGGATCATCAGACGGATGACCCGCGCGCCGACACGTCGTCAGCATCAGGCGGCGATCCACAGACCGCGGTGGATCCCGCCGCCCTCAAGGCGCAGTGCGACCGCGCCCGCGAGCGCATCGCGTTCTACGAACGGACACCGGCCGTCCGTGTCCTCTACGAAAACGAAAGCGGCGAGACCGTGCGCATGACACCGGAGGAACGCAGTTCCCGGTTGTCACACTACCGCGACCTCGCCGCCGAATCCTGCCAGTAGGCAGAAAAGCAGCCGCCGGCATAAGCCGACGGCGACCTCACGATCCTCAGGATTCCTCTTCCGGCTCCCCGATGCTCAGCAGCTCGACCTCGAAGACCAGGGTCTCGTTCGGTCCGATGCGGGCACCGGCGCCACGCTGACCGTAGGCCAGTTCCGGCGGAATCACGAAGCGGTACTTGCTGCCGACCGGCATCAGTTGCAGCCCTTCGGTCCAGCCCGGAATCACGCCACTGAGCGGGAAGGTCGCCGGGTTGCCGCGATCGTAGGAACTGTCGAACACCGTACCGTCGATCAGCGTGCCCTTGTAGTGCACGGTGACCTTGTCATCGGCGCTGGGCTTGTCGCCCTCGGCGTCCTCCAGCACTTCGTATTGCAGACCGCTGTCGGTGACCATCACGCCGTCCTTGGCGGCATTTTCCTCACGAAAGGCTTCGCCCTTCGCGGTGGCTTCCTTGGCGGCTTCCTGCGCCTCGGCCTGCTGGGCCTGTTGCAGGCTCTGGCTCACCGTGGTCTTGATGGCGGTCATGTCCTCATCGCTCATCGCCAGATCAACGTCACCATGGGCCGCGGAGAACCCGGCGGAAAAGGCGGCGGGGTCGACCTTGTCGGCAACCTGCTTCAGCGAACGAGCCACGTCCACACCCACCGCGTAGGAGAACTTCTCCGCTTCGGTCGACGGCTCGTAGGTCGACGGATCCGGCGGATCACCGCCCGGGTCGGCCGGCTGCGGCTGGCAGGCCGCCAGTGCAATCGCGGACAACGCGATCAGTCGTTTTGTGTAAGGCATATTCACTCCATGTGTTCAGCGACCGATTCAGTCGCTGGATGTGAAGGACCGCCGCCGACGGCCCGTGAGATGTTGAACAGTTTGCGCGATTTCCGGGCCGAGCAAACCCAGCGCCTGAACCGCCAGCGGTTCGATGGCCTCATCGACGGACAGCCATTCGACCCCGCCCTCACCTTGCTTCACCTGCAATACTTCCATCGAAATCAGGGTGTTGACGTGCCCTCGGAACAGCGCCGGATCGAAGAATTCCGGCGCATTGCGGCCGGTGAGCACCGCCATGCGCTCGGCCATCAGCACGCACTCGGCCTCGAAGGCCGCGCGCTCCAGCGTCACGACCTCGCGACGCTCCGCCAGCAGCACCAGCGTCATGGCGTAGCGCTCCAGCGTCTCGCGCATGACGCGCATCAGCCCGTTCAGGTGTCCGTATCCGTCCAGTGACGGGTCCGGTCGTCGCAGGCTGTCGGCCTCCGCGATCAGCATGCCGCCTTCGACCATGGCATCGATCTGCCGTTCAATCGCATGCGTCAGGTTTTGCTCCTGGTCCCACAGAAACCACTCGTCGCGCAGGATCGGGTAGAGCGCGCGGGACCCGCTGATGACTTCGGCACGCTTGCGCAACGCCCGAGCGGAAAAGAAGTTGGCGATCAGCGAAGGCAGCGCGAACAGGTGCTGAATGCTGTTCCGGTAATAGGTCAGCAGCACGGCTTCCTTGTCCTGGGCGATGACCAGATCACCCCAGGGATGCTGGACGCGCTGTAGCCCGGCGATCGGTTCGGCGCGGGCAAGCAACACCGCTCCATCCGTCTCCGGGATATGCAGGCTCGGCCCGTAGGGCGCTCGCTGCAGCAACCCGATATAGGCACTCAGACGCTCGGCCAGTTCATCAGCCGGCATCGCCCGCTGCTGGCTGGCG
>NZ_CAXFCL010000121.1:0-6488 GCF_964000955.1 uncultured Abyssibacter sp. | reverse complement strand
GCTCGATCGGCTGGAGAAGCAGAAGGCGGCCTGACCGGCTCACAGACCCTTCGCGGCATCCAAAGGCCGGCAGCGATCGCTGCCGGCCTTTTTTGTCGCGGACGGTCGGCATGACGCGATGCACCACCTGCGCTAACCTTGCCGACCCTCGCGCCCCCGGCCAACGCCGGACGCGTCGTGACGCACTGGAATGACTCGAATCGGTTTCTACATCCTCCGGGCCGCGCAGCCGCAAGCATTCGTCTGCCGCCTGTGCCAGCAGCTCTACCAGCGCGGCCAGTCGATTTATGTCCACGCCCCGGACGATGGGGATGCGCAGCGGATCGACGAAGCGCTGTGGACCTACCGGCCCGACGCCTTTGTGCCACACGACATGCTTGGCGCGCCGGACAGCGAATCGACACCGATCCTGATCGGGCAGACCGAACCGCCCGAACACTGCCACGATGTGCTGATCAATCTGGCGCCGGATGTGCCGTTGTTCTTCAGCCGCTTCGAGCGCGTGGCCGAAATCATTCCCGCCGATGACACCCTGAAGACCGCGGGCCGCCATCGGTTCCAGTTCTACCGCGATCGCGGTTATCAACTCGACACCTATCAAGACGTAGATGGATAAGACCTACGACCCGTCCGAAATCGAACCCCGGTGGTACCAGACCTGGGAGCAAGCCGGCGACTTCAACGCACGGCTGGAGCCGGATCGCGATGCCTACTGCATCGTCATCCCGCCGCCCAACGTCACCGGCAGCCTGCACATGGGTCACGCATTCCAGCACACGATCATGGACGCGCTGACCCGTTATCACCGCATGCGTGGCGACAACACGCTGTGGCAGCCGGGCACCGACCACGCGGGCATCGCCACGCAGATGGTCGTCGAGCGCCGTCTGGCCGCCGAGGGCGTGTCCCGCCACGATCTCGGCCGCGACGCCTTCGTCGACAAGGTCTGGGAATGGAAGGCCGAGTCCGGCGGCAACATCACCCGGCAGATGCGCCGCATGGGCAGTTCCGTGGACTGGTCGCGCGAGCGCTTCACCATGGACGCGGGCCTGTCCGAGGCCGTCACCGAGGTCTTCGTGCGTCTTTACGACGAGGGCCTGATCTATCGCGGCAAGCGCCTGGTGAACTGGGACCCCGTGCTGAAGACCGCCGTGTCCGATCTGGAAGTCGAGTCGAAGGAGGAACAAGGCCATCTGTGGCACCTGCGCTACCCGCGCAGCGACGGTCAGGGTCATGTGATCGTCGCCACGACGCGACCGGAAACCATGCTGGGCGACATGGCCGTGGCCGTGCATCCCGACGACGAGCGCTACCGCGACCTCGTTGGCCAGACACTGGAACTGCCGCTGACCGGCCGCCGGATTCCGGTGATCGCCGATGACTACGTCGACCCCGAATTCGGCACCGGCTGCGTGAAGATCACGCCGGCGCACGATTTCAATGACTACGCCATGGGCCAGCGCCACGGGCTGACGCTGCTCAACATTTTCGATGACGACGCCTGCATCAACGACGATGCGCCGGAGGCCTATCGCGGCCTGTCCCGCTTCGAGGCGCGCAAGCGCATCGTCGACGACCTGGACGCCGCCGGCCTGCTGGAACGCATCGACGACCACACGCTGATGGTCCCTCGCGGCGACCGCACCGGCGAGGTGCTGGAGCCCTACCTGACCGACCAGTGGTTCGTGAAAACCGGGCCGCTGGCCGAGCCGGCCATCGAAGCCGTCGAGACCGGCCGCATCCGCTTCGTGCCGGACAACTGGAAGAACACCTACTTCCAGTGGATGCGCAACATCGAGGACTGGTGCATCAGTCGCCAGCTCTGGTGGGGGCATCGCGTGCCCGCCTGGTACGACGACGCAGGCAACATCGTCGTCGGTCGCACCGAAGCCGAGGCCCGGGAGCGCTGGCATGCGCAGTTCGGCAATGACCAGGAACCGCGGCTGCGCCAGGACGATGACGTGCTCGACACCTGGTTCTCCTCGGCGCTGTGGCCGTTCACCACGCTGGGCTGGCCGGAGCAGACACCGGAGCTCAAGGCGTTCTATCCCACCGCCGTGCTGGTCACCGGCTTCGACATCATCTTCTTCTGGGTCGCCCGGATGATCATGATGGGACTGAAGTTCGCCGGCGACGTGCCGTTCCGTGATGTCTACATCACCGGCCTGATCCGCGACGCCGAGGGTCAGAAGCAGTCCAAGTCCAAGGGCAATGTCATCGACCCGGTGGACCTGATCGACGGCATCGATCTCGACGCGCTGGTCGCCAAGCGCACCGTGGGTCTGATGCAGCCGAAGAAGGCCAGGGCCATCGAGAAGGCCACGCGCAAGGATTTTCCGGATGGCATCCCCGCCTTCGGCACCGACGCCGTGCGCTTCACCTTTGCAGCGCTGGCTTCCACCGGTCGCGACATCCGCTTCGATCTGGGCCGCGTGGCGGGCTACCGCAACTTCTGCAACAAGCTGTGGAATGCCGCCCGCTACGTGCTGATGAACACGGAGGGTCAGGACACCGGGCTGAACCCGGATGACGCGATCTCGCTGTCCGCGGCCGATCGCTGGATCATCTCGCGCTTGCAGGACACCGAGCGCAAGGCCTCGGACCACCTGGATGCCTACCGCTTCGACCTCGCCGCGCAGACGCTTTACGACTTCACCTGGAACGAGTACTGCGACTGGTATCTGGAGCTGTCCAAACCGGTACTCACCGGCGATGCCGATGCCGCCGCCCAGCGCGGCACGCGCCGCACGCTGGTCCGTGTGCTGGAAACGCTGCTGCGGCTGATGCACCCGCTGATGCCCTTCATCACCGAGGAAATCTGGCAGAAGGTCGCGCCACTGGCCGGCGCCGAGGGCCGCTCCATCGCCCTGACCCGCTGGCCAACACCGGACGCGGATCGCCATGACGAAGCGGCCGAGGCGGATGTCGCCTGGCTGCAACGCTTCATCCTCGGCGTGCGCCGCATCCGCGGCGAGATGGACATCTCCCCGAGCAAGCCGATTCCGGTGCTGCTGGAACAGGCCGGCGTGGATGACCGCGAGCGGCTGGGCCGTTTCGAAGCACTGATCGCCTTCCTCGCACGCACCGAATCGATTCGCGTCCTGGACGCGGGCGACACCGCGCCCGAGTCCGCCCTTGCCCTGCTCGGCGACATGCGCATCCTCGTCCCCATGGCCGGGCTGATCGACAAGGACGCCGAACTGGCCCGCCTGGACAAGCAGATCGCCCAGACCGAAGGCGACGTCCAACGCGCCGAGGCCAAGCTGGGCAACGAGGGCTTCGTCAGCCGCGCGCCGGAGGCCGTGGTCAATCAGGAGCGCGAACGCCTCACCACGCATCGCAAGACGCTGGGCGAATTGCAGGCACAGCGGGAACGGATCGCGGCCCTGTAGGGTCAACCTGTCATGGGCACACGTCTTCTCATCCTGCTGTTCGTCATTCCGCTGGCGGAAACCTGGTTTCTGATCAAGGTCGGCGGCGTCATCGGCGCCGTCCCCACGATCGCGCTGGTCGTGCTCACCGCGGTCGTCGGCACCACGGTGGCGAGACGTCAGGGCCTGTCGACGATCCGTCGCATCCAGCTTGCGCAAATGGAGGGCCGGCTGCCGGCGTCGGAGATGGTGGAGGGCGTGCTGCTGTTGCTGGCGGGCGTGCTGCTGATGACACCGGGCTTCTTCACCGACGCGATCGGCTTTTCCATGCTGTTTCCGCAACTGCGTGCGCGGCTGGCGCAGAAGACCGTCGGATCACTCGCCACCGCTCGACCCGACCTCAAGCAACCGGTCGTCATCGAAGGCGACTACGAGCGCAAGTCCTGATCCAGCGGAGCCGCGCGCCGTCGTGGTGACGCGCTCCGCCCCCGTCTACCCTGCCTTCAACTGCGCCCGGTGAACCGGCTCGTCGCTGGCACCCTCGATCTGCTTGAGACAGCGATCGAAGGTCTGCGAAATCCGGGTCTGGTGCAGGATCATCGACAGCTTCGGCCAGGTCGCCCTTTCACCGGCCAGGATCATCTCGCGCGTCGTCTCGACGCTGGGATTCGACATCATCTGGCGGAACTGACTCAGCCGGAATGACGGCACGACGGTGATGTTGCCGCGGTATTGCTGCTCCAGCAGGCCATGCAGGGTATCCAGCCGCTTGCGAACATGACCGGGCGGAGACAGGTCGCGCCCCAGCCCGGCGAGCAGCTTGGCCTGCTCCTTCACCGCCTCCAGCGCGTAGGCGCGGAGGATGCCGGTGCGCCCACCGCGCGAGCGTGAACCACGCAGGGCCATGAACGGCACGACATGCGGGTTGGTCTGGCTGACGATGAAATGATTGACGTTATGCAGGCGCCTCAATCGCATCTGCGGGAGGTCGCTCTTCATGGAGCCATCCACCCATTTCACGTTCGGCAGGAATGGCACCTTGGCGCCACGGTGATCACGCTGGTACAGCAATACGGGCTCGAAGATCACCGGCACGGCGCAGGAGGCCAGCACCGCCTCACGCATGCAAAGATGCGGGAAGGTCACGTGGTTCAGCAGCTTCGGTGACTGCGTGGTGTTCGCCGGCGACACGGTGACGTTGACCACCCGACCGGTGCGTCGATAGGACTCGTCAAAGGTCATGTCGGCGACGAAGTGCTGGATGCCGCGACGCACCTGCGCCTGGTCCATCAGCGCCCGCCGCTTGATGATCGAACTCAGGCCCAGACCGCGCCAGAAGCCGAACCGGGCCATGTCCGCGTCGAAGATCTCCTCGATCTCGTCGTCGGTATGCGTGCCCAGCGTCGCGGCCACGACCGATCCGGCGCTGGACCCCGAGATGACGCGTGGCAGCGCATTGTGTTCCCACAGCGACTTGATCACACCAATGTGGAAAAGACCGAGTGTCGCGCCACCGGAGAGCATCAGCCCCGTGCGCCCGAACGACAGCGCCGTTTCCTCGAAGAAATCCTGGCGCTCAGGCATCGCCTGGGCGTGAGGCAGCCCGGCCAGATACTCCAGCGAGCGGCAGACCTCGTCGATGTAGTCGGAGACCAGATGCTTGGTGCCGATAAAGGTCTGCGCGTAGATGTACGGGCTGCCGATGCCGCCGATATTCCAGTGCAGCCCCTGCCGCAGCTCGTGCATCAACCCGAAGATGTCGCCCCGCTCGCGGAGCCGGCGAATCTGGCGCAGGCGGGCCCGGATCATCCGGAAATCATAGAGCGACGACTCGTCTTCGGATTTCCAGGCATCCCCCCCGGTGAGCTCATCCAGACGTTGGGCGGCATCCGCCCAGGTGGCGTAGTCGCCCGCCTGGCGCATAGCGCGTCTGCATTCCCGGAGGCTGGACATGATCACGTCCCTTCGTGAGGTCCTGTTCCTCAGCAGCTTAACGCCTATCCCACGGGGTCGTGTAAACGTTTCGCGAACCGGGAACGCCCGCCCCGCTGCTCCGGCATGCACTTGCCGGACAGGAGACCGGCCCCTGGTTTAGGCTTGAAGTCCTCAACGGACGCACAGAGAACGAGTTGGACGACGTGAATCCCGACACCCGCGTAAACGGCGTGGACCTGCTGCAATCGATGCAGCAGCGCGCGAACGAAATCATCGTGGGCAAGCAGCAGCAGCTGAAGCTGGCCACGGCCTGCCTGATCGCCGGCGGCCACCTGCTGATCGACGATGTGCCCGGCATGGGCAAGACCACGCTGGCGCACACCCTGGCGAGGCTGTTCGGCCTGCATTTCAGCCGCGTGCAGTTCACCAGCGACCTGCTGCCGGCCGACATCCTCGGCGTATCGGTGTTCGAGGGCACCGACAGCGGCTTCGTGTTCCATCCCGGACCGGTGTTCTCGCAGGTGGTGCTGGCCGACGAGGTCAATCGCGCCAGCCCCAAGACCCAGAGCGCGCTGCTCGAAGCGATGGAGGAAGGCCAGGTCACCATCGATGGTGTCACCCGCGCCCTGCCGGCGCCGTTCTTCGTCATCGCCACGCAGAACCCGGGCGAACAGATCGGCACCTTCCCGCTGCCGGAATCGCAGCTTGACCGGTTCATGATGCGCCTGGAGCTGGGCTACCCCGCGGCGGACGCCGAACTCGAACTGCTCGCGGGCCGCAGCCGCCGGACCCTGCTGGAAGAGCTGTCCGCGGTCGGCACGCCGGAGCAACTGGTCGCGATCCAGCAGGCGGTCGGGGGCATCAAGACCAGCGATGCCCTGCTGCGCTACATCCTGGAACTGATTCGAGCGACCCGCGCCTCGGCCGACCTACGTGACGGCCTGTCGCCCCGCGCGGGCCTTGCGCTGAAACGAGCGGCCCAGGCCTGGGCCTACATGGACGCGCGGGACTACGTGCTGCCGGAAGATGTCCAGGCGGTGTTCGCCGCCGTGGTCGCGCACCGCCTGCGTACGGCCGACCGGCGCATCCTGTCCGCCGAGGCCGTTCTCGGCATCGTCGAGCACGTCGCCGTCCCCTGATGGCCGTATCGGCCCTGCGTGGCATGCTGCACCCGCTACGCAG
>NZ_CAXFCL010000120.1:0-1973 GCF_964000955.1 uncultured Abyssibacter sp. | reverse complement strand
TCGTCACCGGCGAACGGATGAAGCGAATCATGTCGTGAATCGCATCACCCGATTCCACGTGACCGCCGGGCGAGGAAATCAGCATCCGAATCGGCGCGACCTTGTCATGGTCCATGGCCAGCAGCTGCCGGCAGATGATCGCCGCGGTCTTGTCGTTGATGCCGCCGAATACCAGGACAAAGCGCGCATCGAACAGCAGCTTGCCTTCCAGCTTGAACACGTCGTTGAGCACCGAGGTATCCGGCTCCGATTCCAGTCTCAGGTCGTCCATCGTGCGTTGTAGTCCTTGATCGATTGAGTGAGGCGACCCGTGGATCGCGCTGTCTGCGGCAAGAGGATCGGCTGATTCCCCGCCACTGGCAATGGCGGCAGCGTCAGGGCGCAGTCGCCTGCGTGTCAACTCCGGTGCGCTGCTCGTCCAGGCTGCGGCGCACCAGTCGCGTCAACGCCTCCACCGCTTCCGGGTAGTCCAGACCTTCCGGACGGATGTTGGACACGCAGTAGCGCTGGGCGTCCGTACACCCGCGTCGGGGCGCCCAGGTCAGGTATGCGCCCAGGCTGTCCGGCGCGCTCAGGCCCGGCCGCTCGCCGATCAGCGACAGCGCCAGACGCGCACCCAGACGCTCTCCAACCTCATCGGCCAGCGCCACCCGCGCCTGCGTGGCGATGACAACCGGCGCGATGTTCAGATCGGCCAACCGCTCCATCAGTCCGGTCACTACGGGCACGGCATGCCGCTGCGCCGCCGTGGCCGACAGGCCATCGGAGACGACCACGACCAGGTCGAACACCGGGACGGTCGCGGCCGGCCCGTGCAACACCACATCGTCCGCCAGCCGCCTGCCCCAGTCCGGACGTGCCAGATAGGCCGCCCGATCCGGTGCCTGGCTCGCGACCCGGGTGCTGTCCAAACCCCGGTCCGTCAGCTCACGTTTCAGCGCCGCCACGTCCAGTTCGGCATGCACTGCGTCGCGGGCGAGCGCATGAGCCTGACTGAACGCCAGCACGGCACCCGTGGGCAGGCCGACACCCCGGCGTCCCAGCGCAATGCGCGCCGGCGTGCGCTCACGCAGCGCCTCCAGTGCGCTGGCGGGCTCCGTCGGAATCGGCGTTCGGCTCACGTCGACGACTCCGCGATGTGCTCGACCAGCCGCGCGGACTCCGCGGCCCCATCAGCCCTCAGACGCCCCTGCGCGTCGCCGAGGCCCATCCGCTGCATCCACGCCTCGAACTCCGGCGCCGGGCGCAGTTCCAGCAACTCGCGCAGATATAGCGCGTCGTGAAAACTGGTGCTCTGGTAGCCCAGCATCACATCGTCGGCGCCGGGGACACCCATGACGTAGTTGACCCCGGCCGCGCCCAGCGCGGTCAGCAGAATGTCCATGTCGTCCTGATCCGCCTCGGCATGGTTGGTGTAGCAGACGTCGACGCCCATCGGCAGGCCCAGCAGCTTGCCGCAGAAATGGTCCTCCAGGCCCGCGCGAGTGATCTGCTTGCCGTCGTACAAATACTCGGGACCGATGAAGCCGACCACCGTATTCACCAGCAGCGGATCGAAGGCGCGGGCGACCGCGTAGGCCCGGGCCTCGCAGGTCTGCTGGTCCACGCCGTGGTGCGCATCGGCGGACAGCGCGCTGCCCTGCCCGGTTTCGAAATACATCACGTTGTTCCCGACCGTGCCGCGGCCCAGCGACAGCCCCGCCGACCGCGCCTCACGCAGCAGCGCTAGATCAATGCCGAAACTGCGGTTGGCGCGCTCGGTGCCGGCGATGGACTGGAAGATCAGGTCCACCGGCTCGCCGGCCTCGATGGCCGCCAACTGCTGAGTGACATGCGCCAACACACAGGACTGGGTCGGTATCTCGAAGCGCTCGATCAGCCGATCCAGCGCACGCCAGATCGGCGCGAGGAGGGCCGGATCGTCCGATACCGGATTGACGCCGATGCAGGCATCGCCGGCTCCCAGCAGCAGG
>NZ_CAXFCL010000119.1:0-3817 GCF_964000955.1 uncultured Abyssibacter sp. | reverse complement strand
GCGCGCGACCTTGTTCTGTTCACCGAAGCGCGCATCGCTGACATCGGCATGTACGGCGTGCATCAGGCTGCTGGAGAACAGCGGCTGCAACAACTGGTAGTGATCGTCATCGGCGGGGTCATCGCCGACACACCAGTAAACCTGCTTGGCCATTACGTGAGACGTCGGTTGCACCGCGAACCGCACCAGCCCGCCGAATGCGTGCATCCACTCAGATGCCGTTTCGGCGTCCGGACTCAGCGCTCGCTGCAAGTCGGCGTCCTTTGCCAGCACCCAGTCCAGCAGCCGACGTCCATCGACCTCGACCTTCAGGAACTTGAAGACATCCAGGGCGGCCGCGTTACCCACGATGTCTTCGGAGAAATCGGCCCCGAGCGTGTGAGAGCCAATCTCCGAATGCGGAGGTAGCGACTGAGGAGCAGCATGCAGACTGCTGCCACGTGCATCCGGATGCGTGGCTTTGAGCACATGGGTCACGGCCTGAATCTGGCCGACGCGGCGGGCGGCATCCGCCAGCCATGTGGCGTACTCATATTTCGCCGCCTTGTCGGCGGCGTCGTCGCCTTTCAACTTGGCATCACGACGTTCATGAATGAACGTGGTGATGGCCGAACGAAAGCGTTCAGAACGTGAATCGTTCGTTGAATCTGTCTCCATCACGGGAATCCTTTTTGTTCGACCGTACCAAGCCCAGTCTGTAGAATTCCCCACGGTGACTTGCCACCGTAGGGGTGCGAAGGAAGGGGGCTATGCCCCCAACCGATCTGACGATCACGCGGTAGCCAACCACGCTTTGTATCCTCCTTAGCCGACTTCCTCGAGCTTAGGGCCGTTGCGAAACGGCAAGTTGTCACGCACCTGCTCCGCCGCAATCGGAGCAGGTGCACATTTATGATGCGCACGCCCCACATGAAAGTCAACCGTTATACGACTTAGAAAACTTACCTGGATTTCATAGACGATCGCTCAATGGTCTGTGTGAAAATGGGTTTACTGCAGCACATGCAGCTCAGAAAGTTATGCGACTCAGTTCCGACTGCCGTGCAGGTAGACTCAAGAGTTCATTTCGTCAGACCTAGCCAGGGGTGGTAACTCCACCCCTGGTCACTTTTCGGCGCACGAACCGTCGCCAGCTTCTCCGCGCATCGACGCAGCGACATGCCCAGGTAGTCCGACTGCTCAACCAGCAGTCCAAGCAAGTCGTGGTCTCCCCAGTTGCTGATGCCTGGACCAAGCGCCACGTCCACGTCATGCCGAAGGCTTTGGTCGATTTCCACGTAAAGCGTCCGGCCACCACGGCCACCCTCTTCTTCCACCCGGTGAAGCAGCAACCGCTCTTCCTCGTCATCCGGGAGAAACGCCAACATGACGCCTGGCTGGGCGTCGTCCCGAAACCGTTGCGTCTGTTGAAGCATTCCAGTCAGCGCGGCCTGCGGGTGCAGCCAGGCGGTTGCGGCGTTTGGTTGTGGTGTTGAACCTCCGCGCGACGTCTGCGCGCTTGCACCGTTTTGTGGAGGCAGCATGCGGTCCTGCATACGCGCGTGTTCCAGGTCGACCAACCGGTGTTTGGGTTTCAGCTCGGCCAGTGGCCTGGAACAGACGCGCGGCAAGGCACTGATCGCGGTGTATTCCTCAGGCGCCATCAGTTTGCTCAGGTGATGCGACAGCAACCGAAACGGATGCCCGACCGGCGCACGCCACTGCTCGAAGCCGGGACGGAGAAAAATCGGCCCGGGCTGTCCGTCCGGCCCCCGCTCGCCTTTGAAGTGGCGCAGGTTCGTGTCGAAGATCAGCAAGTTGGGCTTGTCACCGAGCTTTCGCCGATGTCGCTGCACTCGCCCCGCCAACTGGATCAATGCGCGCATCGACGACGGTTCGGCGACCGCCCAGTCCGCATCCCAGTCCCGACCGACCTCGCAGACTGGTGATGCGAGCACGACGAACACGTGATGTGATTCCGGATGCGCATCGATCGCATGGCGAATGCCCGGCAGCGCGTACACCGATTCCGGCTGACGCCGATTGAATGCCTGGTCGAGCTGATACTCGATCGCCGAGCGTTGCACCTGGGGAAATCGTGCGTGGTAAACGCACAGGTGAATTCGGACATTGTCCGGTCCGCCCAGTTGGAACAACGCCTGCGCGACACCAACCAGCGGCTCGATGTTGGCCATGCGCACGATGCCGAAACTGACGTGCTTGCCGCTATGTGGGCACACTTCGGCGTGGTCTTGATGCAGACGAACGCAGGCGTTGCGTAGCGGCTCGGCAAACTCGGCGTATCGCTGTTCGTCGGGCGCTCTCATCGCGATGTTCAGTGACAACAATTCGCCGCGCTGCACGGGCTCGGCGGCCGTCAGGGCTTTCGCCCGCCGCTTCACGAAGGTGGCGTGCTGTTCGGTGAACATCGCGGCGTCAGGGCAGTGCTCGCGCTGCACTCCGAATTCATCCACCCACAAGCAGGCAATCTGGATATCTCGGTTGGCCTGACCACCGTCGACACCGCGATTGCGTCGGTAGTGAAGACGGCCGGCGCGATAAGCCATGAACATCCCTTCGACCAACGCAGGCGGCAACGTAGCGGACGACAACACCACCCGCGTGCCCAACAGGCCAGCCCAGTGGACCAGCCGCGTCAGTGCGGGAAGATCGTCCAGGTCGTAGTCATCCAGCTCATCGAGTACCAGGTCGCTGCTCATCAGCCGCAGCATTGGTGCGATCTGGCGACCGGCGCGCAGCGATTCGGTAGCGGGGGCGATGTGATCGACCGTGCATACGAGCACTGGCGCCGAGATCAGCTTGCGGATGCTGGCGTCCTGCATCGCACGTGAAAGCAGCGGATGATCGGCGGTGTTGCCCTCGAACAGGACGTGACTGTCTTCCTCAATCAGCGCCTGTACAGAAGCCGATCCATGATCCTCGGCCTGACGTTCGTAGTATTCGAACAGCGACCGACTGCCCGACCCGCCGACCAGGATCGCCAGCTCGTCCTCACCCAAACGCAGATCCTCGCGATAGCTGCGCCCGGTTTGCAGGGTCAAGGTGCGCAAACCCAGCGCGTAAGTCGCCCGCAGACCCTGCTGAGGATCGGCCAACGCGTTGAGCATTCGCAGGTTGGCCAGGGTCTTGCCGCAACCCGTGGACGCCATGTTCACGATGAACGCGCCCTGTTCCACCGACACCTCCCGCAATGAGACCGCGGCATCGGTCGCCTTGTCCTGCCAGGCGAACTTTCCCGCGCCACTGCGCTTGCGCAAGCCGCGATGTCGCGCCAGACGTGGCAAGTCCTGCTCGAAACCCGGCAGCGCATAGGCGATCTGGCCGGCGTCTCGCGCCACGCCCAGCAGATGCTCGTCCAGTGCCTGCTTGAGCGCTCCCCCCGGTCCGGTATTGGCATACAGGGATGAACCCCCATCGCCGGTGACCCGCTGCGACGCATCTTCCGGTAGAGACGAGTAATGGTGATCCGCCAGCATCAGGCTGAGTCGAGCGAGGTGCATCACGTAGGGATTTTCCAGCCACGGCGCTGATCGCTGATCACGCAACTTCAGCAATTGCCGGGCGATCCGCGCAGCCTGCGCGCGCCATTTCGGCCGGACCACCGGCAACTCGTCTGCCATGGTCCAGTACTTCTGGACATGCTCAGGATCAGCAGATTGCTTACGCTCGTTCCATTCGTGATCCACGAGCGAGAGTGGCTGTTCCAGCCAGCACAAGTTGAAATCGGAGCGCTTGTCGTCCGGGATCGTCGGGAGGCGATGATGCGTGACGACCAGCCAGGCGACGGCGGCGGCCAGCGGAGGCAGTTGATTGAACG
>NZ_CAXFCL010000118.1:0-2503 GCF_964000955.1 uncultured Abyssibacter sp. | reverse complement strand
CGGATCGCCGGACTGTCCCGTCGAATCGGAGTTCGCACCCGATTCGGACGAGGGCTGCTGGTCGCTGTCCGCGCCTTGTTCACCGTCCTGCTGCTGCCCGGATTCGTCCCCCTGCTGGCCGTCCTCGCCACTCTCGCCGTTCTGTTGCTGCTGTTGGTCCTGCTGCTGTTTCAGTGCGTCGACCAGCGATTTGTTGAACGCGGCGTCCTCGTGATCCGGATTCATCGCCAGGGCCTCGGCGTAGGCCTGCGATGCGGCTTCCAGATCACCCGAGCGCGCCAGGGCGTTGCCGAGGTTGTAGGCGTCATCGGCGGTGGCCGGGTCGGAAAAGCTCTCGATCGCCGTCGCATAGTCGCCGGCTCGGTAGGCCGCGACGCCTTTCCAGCGCGGATCGTCGAAGGTTTCCGCGGCGCGCTTGGCCTCGCCGGCCTCGAGCTGCACCTGACCACGCTGATCGGCGTTCTTCCACAGCGCGTTCAGTTCGAATGCGTCGGCGCGGGGCAGGGGCGCTACGAGCAAGACCAGGCAGGCGAGCCAGGGCGCGCCGCGGCGGAAGCTGAGCAGCATCAGCGGGATCAGTGCCAGTACCAGCCACGGGCCGGTGTCCTCCCATTGCCGGGTCTCGCGTCCGAAATCTTCGTCCGTCCGGTGGCCGGGCGCGTCCGACAGGCCCAACTGCGCCGGTGTCAGCGCGGCTCCACTCATTTTCAGATAGCGGCCGCCACCGACGGATGCCAACCGGCGCAGGCCAGGTTCGTCCAGTCTGGCCAAGGTCATCTTGCCGTCACGTCCGTGCACCCAGCCGCCTCGCTCGCTGGGGATCGGCGCGCCGTCCGCCGTGCCGAAGCCGATGATCGTCAGCGAATGACCTTGATCGGCCAGTTGCCGGGCAACATCGCGGGCGGCCGCATCGGGTTCGGAGTCGGTCAGCAGCACGACGTCGCCACCGGGCGCATCACCCTGTCTGAGCAGCGCTTCGGCCTGTCGCAGGCCGGCGGCGATGCTGCTGCCCGGCACCGGCATCAGCTCCGGGCTCAGCGTGCTGACCAGGTGGCGCACGGTGCGATGATCCGCGGTCAGCGGCACGACGGAGTGGCCCGTGCCGGCGAATGCGACCACGCCGATGCGGCCGTCCGGCAGGGCATCGATCAGGTCCAGAGCGGCGAAGCGGGCCCGGGTCAGCCGGTCGGGCGCGAGGTCCTGCGCGTTCATCGACTGCGACAAATCCATGACGATCACCCGTGCCTGCGAGGTCTGGAATACCGGTGTCGGCTGGTAGCGCCACGACGGTCCGGCCAGCGCGATGATGCCGACGAGGCCGCCCAGCATCGCGGCCCAGGCCGTGATCCGGTCGAGCCGGCCCGGCTTCAGATCGCCGGCCGCCGGGGTCAGCGCGCGCAGCAGTGCGGGGTCCATCACCCGCGTCCAGCGGATGTCCTCGCCGCCTCCGCGTCGGGTCCGCAGGGCCAGCGCCAGCCAGGGCAGCAGCGCCAGCAGCCACAGTGGGCGGATGAAGTGGAAATCACCCAGCCAGCTCATGCCGCCACTCCCGTGCGCAGACCACGGGGCCAGCGCAGTGACACCAGACCCGCGAGCAGCGCGGCGGCGGCCAGCGGCCAGATGAACAGCTCCCGACGCGGGCGGACGCTCAGCGCATCGACTTCCACCGGTTCGATGTCGTCCAGCAGACGATAAATCGCCTCGAGTTCCTCGGTGTTTCTCGCGCGGAAATAGCGACCGCCGGTCTGGCGGGCGATGGCCTGCAACTGGCGTTCGTCGATCTGCGCCTGCTGGATCTGGAAGAAGCCGCCCAGCGTTTGCGGCCCGCCGCCGAATCCGATCGTGTGGATGCGGATGCCCAGCGTCGCGGCCAGTTCGGCGGCCTTGTCCGGGGTCAGCTCGCCAGCGGTGTTGACGCCGTCGGTGAGCAGGATCAGCACCCGGTCTCGGGACGGGCTGTCCTGCAGCCGCTTGGCCGCGAGGCCGATGGCATCGCCGATCGCGGTCTTCTGGCCGGCCAGGCCGACCAGGGCGTCGGACAGCAGCGTGGCGACGGTGTCGCGGTCCAGGCTCAGCGGCGAATAGACGTAGGCGCGGTCGCCGAACAGGATCAGTCCGACGCGATCGCCGACGCGGCGTTCGATGAAGTCGGAGGCCACGGACTGCACGGCCCGCAGCCGGTTCACGCGACGCCCGTTCACCTCCATGTCGGATTCCTCCATCGAGCCGGAGACGTCGACCGCCAGCATCAGGTCGCGGCCACTGGCCGGCAGCCGGATCGGCTCGCCAAGCCACACGGGCCGGGCCGCCGCGACGGCTAGCAAGACCCAGGCCGCGACGCAGGCGAGGGTGCGCCAGCCCGGGATCAGACGCTGCGTGCCGTCGGCCGCGGCGGCGAGCTGCAATTCGGACTGGATGGGCAGGCGGACGGCGCGACCTGCACGGATCGCCGGCGCATGACGATGCACCAGCCAGGGCAGGGGCAGCGCGAGCAGCAGCCAGG
>NZ_CAXFCL010000117.1:0-17335 GCF_964000955.1 uncultured Abyssibacter sp. | reverse complement strand
CGGTTGCCGGGCATGGTCCCCGCGCGGTGTCGAGTGTCGACCGTCGTGGGCCGGGACTCCGGATGCAGGCTATGCTGGGCAGCCTGTTTCCGTGAGATCGAATACATGGACGTGATCCGCATTCTGCTCGCTATCATTCTGCCGCCGGTCGGCGTGTTCCTGCAGGTTGGTATCGGCCTGCATTTCTGGATCAACATCCTGCTGACCCTGCTGGGTTACGTGCCCGGCATCATCCACGCGGTCTGGGTGATCGTGAAAAAGTAGGGCAAAAAAACCGCCGACGTCGTGTCGGCGGTTTTGGGTCGTGGGGTTGATCAGGCCACGCTTTGCTGTTGCGCCTTGTGGCGTCCTTCCTCGATTTCCTCGACCAGCTTGGCGTTGAAGGTCGCCAGGTCACCGGGGACGCGCGAGGTCACCAGGCCCTGATCGCAGACCATCTCCTGGTCATAAACGATGGCACCGGCGTTGCGCAGGTCGACCTGCACCGCGGGGACCGCGGTCATGTCACGGTCTTCGACGACGTCGGCGCTGATCAGCACCTGCGGACCGTGACAGATCGCGGAGACGACCTTCTTCTGATCGAAGAAGTCACGGACGAAAGAAAGGGCCTGTTCGTTGGTACGCAGTGCGTCGGGAGAGAACAGGCCGCCGGGGATGACGATGGCGTCGTAGTTGCTCGCGTCGGCCTCACCGAGCAGCTGGTCGACCGGGAACCGGTCACCCTTCTCGGCGTGGTGCATGCCTTGGATGGCGTCGTCCTGGTCGGAAACGATTCGCGTGGCGATGCCCGCGGCTTCGAGCGCTTCCCTGGGGGAGGTCAGTTCGACCTGCTCGAAGCCGTTGGTTGCGAGAATGGCCACGGTATTGCTGTGCTGAGATGTCATTGTTCCTCCTTGCGGGTGAAACTCGGATGTCAGCGGCGTGAGGTATGAACCGCCTGTATGAATGCGACAGGACTCACCGCCAGCCGTTCCGCTGAATTGCACAGCGAATCCGCGTGCGGTCGACCGCGCTACCGTGTTGGAATAGGCGGATGAGTGATCCCGACAGGCTGGCGAGCGAGTCCGCGGAGACCATCCGGCGGCGGATGGCGAAACAGCGGCGCCGGATGCGCGCCGCGGCCCGCGCCAAGGCGCGCAGCACGCATATCGCCTTCGTGCTGGTGATCGCGATCGGCATGGCGCTGGTCGTGCCCCGTTATCCGGGCATTCTCATATTCATGCTGCCGCCATTCGCCGTGTTGCTGGCGTTCGCGCTGGGCGCGGGGCTTTGGCGTCTGCCGCCGGTTGTCCGCTGGTATTCGGCGCGATTCGATCGACCGCCGGGCTTCTGGCACAGCCTGATCACCGGGGGCGTGTTGCTGGGCGTGGCGCTTTGGGTGACGTATACGCTCAGCGCCTCACCACGTGCCGGAGCCTGGTAGGTGAGCGAACCCATGACCGCCGTGCGCGAGCGCGGGCCCATCTACGGGGTGCAGGTCGCCATTCTGGTGATCCTGATTCTGAGTCTGCTGCGTGTGGGCCGGGATGTGCTGTTGCCCATTGTGCTGGCCCTGTTGCTGAACGTGACGCTGCGGCCGGTCATCGCCCGATTGCGGCGAGTGGGGCTGCCGGCGCCGGTGTCCGCAGGCTTCGTCGTGGTGTCGCTGGTCGGGCTGGTGGGTCTGTTCGTGTATGCCGCCTACGATCCCATGCTCCACTGGCTGGAAACCGCTCCGAGATCGATTCAGGAGTTGCGATCTCAGGGGGAGGGCGATCTTGCCGACGTGAAGAAGGCGACTGAGGCCGTCAGCGAGATCACCGCCACCGGGGAGGATGGCAAACGTCCCATCATCGTCCAGCAGGCGGATTCGACCGTCACGGCGCAGCTCGCGGAGGGTGCGAAGACGGCGGCGGGGCTTACCGGGATCACGCTGATCCTGCTCTACGTGTTGCTGGCCACCGGTGATCTGTTACTGCGCAAGCTGGTTCAACTTGCGGCGGGATTCTCCGCGCAGCGCC
The DNA here is from genome assembly GCF_964000955.1 of uncultured Abyssibacter sp. NCBI lineage: Bacteria > Pseudomonadati > Pseudomonadota > Gammaproteobacteria > Chromatiales > Oceanococcaceae > Abyssibacter > uncultured Abyssibacter sp. Next base: position 15,335 of record NZ_CAXFCL010000117.1, on the reverse strand, counting down.
GTATTGTCGTCACGGTCCGGGCACTGGAGGCTCACCTGGCGCGCTATCTCGGCACCATGCTCCTGCTCAATCTCGGCGTTGCGCTGGTCGTCAGCGTTGGTCTGTGGGCCGCCGGTTTCGAGGACCCGATTCTGTGGGGCATGGTCGCCGGCCTGCTGCGCTTCATTCCCTACGTGGGGAACACCGTGGTGGTCGCGATCCTGCTTACGCTGGGGGTCCTGGCCTACGATCCGCTGTGGATGATGGTCGCGCCGCCAATCGTGTATCTGGCGTTCATCACCGTTTACGGCAACGTGTTCGAGCTGTTCGTGCACGGGCGCCGGCTGGCGCTGAACCCGATCATGCTGTTCGTGTACGTGCTTTTCTGGGGCACGATCTGGGGCATTCCCGGCGTGCTGATCGCCGTGCCCCTGCTGGCGGCGACCAAGGTGATCGCCGAGCAGGTGCCGGCGCTGCGACCGCTGGGGCGGTTCGTCAGCGCCTAGTCTGAAGAGACTTAATGCGCCGGGCTTCGCAGCGGCGTGGTCCGCATGCCCAGCCGGCGGTAGACCTTCTCCATCACGAACAGCGGCCCGATCAGCAGAAAGACCACGTCTTCGCCGAATGACGGCTTGGCGCCCTCGACCTCGTGGCCGTAGAACTGGATCGCCCAGGCGGTGATCCAGATCGCCGCGGACACGCCGGCCAGCAACCAGCCGGAGCCGCCCAGCGCGAGGATGCCCAGCACCGACAGGGCGTACCAGCCTGTCATGACGACCGCGCTGCGCAGTGACAGCTTGAGGTAGAACGCGCCTGCGAACGGCGCGCCGATGGTCGCCACGTTGACGAATTCGGCGATGGAGGGGTCCAGGCCCAGCCAGCCGCCCACCGGGATGCACCACAGCAGACCCAGCGTCGAAAAGACGATGAACGGCACGCAGATCATGTGAATCAGCTGGTTGGTCGGATTCTGGTGATCACGCTGATAGGCTTGCAGAAGTTCCTGTCGTGTCCGCATCTCGGGTGTCTCCTGGGGATGATGTGAACCGTAGAGTGCCGGCCGGGCGGCTGACAATCTGTCACCTGGATGACAATTGAGGAGACTTTTGCCGATGAGCATGGATCGCGGTGCGGCCAAGGCGCTGATTGCGTCCAGCGAGTGGTTTCGGGAGCTGCCGCCGGAGGTGGTCGAGCGGCTGGTCAAGCTTGCGCGCCTGCGGCGACTGCAGGATGGCGAGCGCCTGTTCTCGCAGGGCGACGAGGCGGACGGCCTCTACGGTGTCATGAGCGGTCGCATCCGTATCAGCAGCACCGGTGCCGATGGCCGCGAACTGCTGGTCCAGTTGTTCGAACCCGGCGCCTGGTTCGGCGAAATTTCCATGTTCGATGATCTGCCGCGCACGCATGACGGCGCGGCGCAGGGGCCCGCGGCGGTCCTGGTGATTCCCAAGGCCGACTTTCGTGCGCTGCTGGAGCGCGAGCCGGGCCTCTATCCGCATTTCCTGCGCATGCTGTGCCGGAAGCTGCGCCGCAGCTTCGGCTACATCGAAAGCGCGGCGTTTCTTCCGCTACGGGGCCGCATTGCCTATCGCCTGACCGAACTGGCTCAGCTTCACGGGCGTGAAGCCGACGACGGCGCCATCGAGATCGGCCTGCACCTGCCGCAGGAGGAGCTGGCGCGCATGGTTGCCTCGACGAGGCCCAGCGTGTCCAGGGAGCTCAAGGCGCTGGAGGCCGAGGGCGTGCTTGATATTGCCTACGGCAAGGTTCGGGTTCTCGACGCCAAGCGCCTGGAGAAGATGGCCGAACCCGCCTGAGCGGTGGCCGCCCTGCCGCGTTTGCGCGAATGCTCCAGGGTGCCTAAAGCGAGTCCGTCAGCTGGCGACCCCAGTCCGACAAGGCCTCGAGCACCTCGATCGCTGTCGGCTCGTCGGCGCAGCGGGCTCGAAGCAGCGTGATCGTCTCGTCGAAGTCGCCGAGGCTCAGGCCGCCGTCGGGCGCGAACTCCAGTCGGTTGCTGCGGAACTGGTTCCACTCGTCTCGCTCGGCATCGTTCAGTGATTCCGGGTAGTAGCGTCCGCGGTAGCGCAGCAGCAGGTCGTGCAGCCGCTTGTCGCGGAACGGCAGTTCCAGGCCGTCGAACTCCGCCGGCGCCATCTGCAGTACTCGGTCGCAAAGGCGCCGGTCGTCGTTGTCGACGAAGCCGCCGTAAAGGTCCTGTTCGGGATCGTTGGGCGCGTCGAACTCGGCCATGGCGAACACCGCCGAGACCTTCTCGGCCACGCTGTCCAGCGAGTCGGCGAGCCGCTTCCAGTGCTGGCGACACTGGTCCAGGTCCAGCGCCAGCCGCTCGGCCTGATCCGGTTTCAGCGTGTTCACAGGGACCAGGACCGGCGCGCGGTTGACGTGGATGCCTTTCAGCGCGATCCGTTCGACATCCTCGGGCAGGTCGGCCCGTGGCGTGAAGATGCGCTCGTGTACGTCGACCGCCGGCAGGTCGATCAGCGCCTGCGGGTCCTGGCGCAGGTCATAGGCGATGACCGCGTTGCCGTTGGTCGGGTGCGGGCAGATCGGCATGACCAGGCTCAGGCAGCCCTGCGCCGCCGGAAACTTCTCCGAGATGTGGAGCACCGGCACATGGTTGTCCAGGTCCAGCATGCGGCGCGCCGACGCCTTGTCCCGATTGCCCCAGACGAAGTCGTAGAGGCGCGGTTGCCGGTCACGGATCAGCCCGGCCAGCGCGATGGTGGCGCGGACATCGGAGACGGCGTCGTGCGCTTGTTGCTGCTCCAGATGGTTGGCCATGGCCAGGTGTTCAAGCTTGAAGCTGGGCTGCCCGTCCTCGCGCAGCGGCCACTCGATGCCCTCCGGACGCAACGCGTAGGTCAGGCGCACCATGTCGATGATGTCCCAGCGGCCGCAGCCGTTGCGCCATTCACGGGCATAGGGATCGTGGAAGTTCCGCCAGGCCGTGTGGCGGGTGACCTCGTCGTCGAAGCGCAGACTGTTGTAGCCGACGCCGATGGTGCCGGGCGCGCCGAGTTCTCCCAGCACCAGACGGATGAATTCGGGCTCGATGACGCCGCGTTCCTCCGCCATCTGCGGCGTGATGCCGGTGATCAGGCAGGCCTCGGGGCTGGGCAGCTGATCGGTCGGCGGCTTGCAGAACCACTCGATCGGCTCGCCGATCGGGTTCAGGTCGGTGTCGGTGCGGATGGCGGCGAACTGGGCCGGACGATCGAAGCGCGGGTTGGCGCCGAAGGTTTCGTAGTCGTGCCAGAGGAACGTGGTCATCCGCGCAGTTTAACGATCCCGGCCACTGACGACCGGTGTCCGGTTTTCGGGCGGTTTTTCGTAGTTCGTGGTTGAGCCAATCAACTGGGGATGGACCCCGAGGGCAGGCGCTATGCGAGTCAGCGTGTTTTTGCTGTTTGCGCTGCTGTTGTTCAACACCGCGCAGGCCGGCGCGGTTTACATCAACAAGGCAGACGCCCAGACCATCAGCAGCGAACTGGAGGGCGTCAGCCGCCCGCTGGCGCAGCGCATCGTCCAGCATCGGCGGGACAACGGTCCGTTCCGTTCCGAGGCGGACCTGTCGCGGGTGCCTTACGTTGGCGAATCGCTGATCGAGCGGAATCGGCGCTACATCATTTACGACTAAGCGTCATTTACGGCTGAGCGTCGGCGGTCGCGTTGGTCGGGCTGACCAGGCGCGCGCTTCGGAACGGCGACAGTCGCGCGTCGGCGGCTTCGGTATGCTCCCGGGTCGTTGGGAGAATCCATGTATCCGCAAACCCGCTACGTCCAGTCTCACGGGGGCGATGTCGCCTACCAGGTCATCGGCGAAGGCCCGGTGGACCTGCTTTATTGCGGTGGCCTGCTGTCCCACCTTGAACTGGTCTGGGACTATCCCGAAGCCGAGCGTTACCTGGCACGGCTGGCGGCGTTCTCCCGTCTGATCCTGGTGGACCGGCGCGGGGTTGGCATCTCCGAGGGGCTGCCCAGCGAAGCGTTGCCGTCGCTGGAGGACTGGTCCGATGATCTGCTCGCCGTGCTGGACGAGGTCGGATCGCAAGCAGCCGCGTTGTTCGTGGAGCGTGACGCCGCGCCGCTGGGCATCATGCTCGCCTGCCGCCACCCGGAACGGATCACCGCGATGGTGCTGGGCAATGCCACGGCCTGTCTGCTGGCCGATGACGCGTTTCCCGACGGCGAGGAGGAGGCTGCGCTCGCCAAACTCGCCACGCTGGTGCGTGAGCATTGGGGCACGGAGAAGCTGTCCGGCTTTGCGTTGCCCAGTCGCGGCGAGAACGATCATCATTTCGCCCAGAAGGCGGCGCGTTTCCAGCGTTCGGCGGCCACGCCGTCGGCCGCCGCTGCCCAGTTGAGCTATTTCGCGCGCTGCGATGTGCGTCATCTGCTGCCGCAGATCCACTGCCCGGTGCTGGTCGTGCACCATCGCGACTACGCCGTGATCAAGGCGGCGCATGCGACCTACCTGCGCGACACGCTACCCAACGCCGAACTGCTGATGCTGGACGGCGGTGACGCGTTCTTTCTGTACCAGGGCGGTGACACCGTGCTGCGGCGCATCGAGGCCTTTCTCACCGGCCGCCAGGATCAGACCCAGGCCGATCGGGTGTTGCAGACGATTCTGTTCGTCGACATCGTGCGCTCCACCGAGACGGCCAGCGAGCTGGGCGATGCCGAATGGCGCAACCGGCTGGCGAACTTCTATTCCATCGTCGAGCGCGAGCTGGCGCGTTACGGCGCGCGGATCATCGATGAATCCGGCGACGGGCTGTTCGCCGTGCTGTCAGGGCCGACGCCGGCGATCCACTGCGCCCGCGCGGTGCGCGACGCGGTGGCGCAAATCGAACTGACGGTTCGGGCGGGGATTCATGCTGGCGAGTGCGAGGTTTCCGACGACGCCGTGCGCGGTCTGACCGTGCACATCGGCGCCCGCATCGCCGCCGAGGCAGCGCCGGGCGAAATCTGGGTGTCACGCACGGTGCGCGACCTAGTCGTGGGTTCCGGGCTGATCTTCCGGCACCGCGGCCCGAAGCGCCTCAAGGGCGTTCCGGGCGTTTGGCGCCTGTTCCGGGTCGAGGAAGACGACGAGTAGCCGCCACCGGCTCAGGCGGCGGCGCTGCGGTCCGTCTTCGGGTAGCCCAGATCGGCCAGCGCCTCACGGATTTCATCGAGAATCGCCGGGTCGTCGACCGTGGCCGGAACCGGGCAGGGCTCGCCGTTGGCCAGCTTGCGCATGGCGCCGCGCAGCACCTTGCCCGAACGGGTCTTGGGCAGGCGTTTCACGACACCCACGGTGCGGAAGCAGGCCACTGCGCCGATGCTGGCGCGCACGGCCGCGACCAGTTCCTGGCAGACGGTGGCCTCGTCACGGTCGACCCCCGACTTGAGCACGACCAGCCCGACCGGCAACTGTCCCTTCAGCGCGTCGGCGGCGCCGATCACCGCGGCTTCCGCGACATCCGGGTGGGCGGCCAGAACCTCTTCCATCGCCCCTGTCGACAGCCGGTGGCCGGCGACATTGATGATGTCGTCGATCCTGGACATGATCGACAAATAGCCGTCCTCGTCGATGAATCCGGCGTCACCGGTCAGGTAGTAGCCCGGAAAGCGGCTCAGGTAATTGTCGCGGTAGCCGTCCTCGTTGTTCCAAAGCGTACTCAGCGTGCCGGGCGGCAGTGGCAGCTTGAGCACGATGTTGCCGATGTGGCCGGCCGGGACCGGTTCTCCGGCGTCATCCAGCACCCGGATGTCGTAACCCGGAACGGCCACGCTGGCCGAGCCGGGCTTGATCGGCAGCGGCTCCAGACCACGGCAGTTCGCGGCCACGGCCCAGCCGGTTTCCGTCTGCCACCAGTGATCGACCACCGGCACCTTCAGGTGTTGCTGGGCCCAGGCGATGGTGTCCGGATCCGAGCGCTCGCCGGCCAGATAAAGCCCGCGCAGGCTGCCGATGTCGTGGTTGCCCAGATGTTCGCCGCGCGGGTCTTCCTTCTTGATCGCCCGCAGCGCCGTCGGCGCGGTGAACAGCACGTTGACCTTGTACTGGTCGATGACGCGCCAGAAGGCGCCGGCATCGGGCGTGCCGACCGGCTTGCCTTCGTAGAGGATGCTGGTGCAGCCGCGGATCAGCGGCGCGTAGACGATGTAGGAATGCCCGACAACCCAGCCGACATCCGAGGCTGCCCAGTACACGTCGCCCGGATGGCTGTCATAGACGGTGCCCATGGAGTAGTGCATCGCCACGGCATGACCGCCGTGATCCCGAACCACGCCCTTCGGCTTACCGGTGGTGCCGGAGGTGTAAAGAATGTAGAGCGGATGGGTTGCGTCGACCGGCAGGCAGTCGGCCGGTTCGGCGGCCTCGCAGGCGGCGTACCAGTCGATGTCGCGGCCCGGCTTGAGCGGATGATCGCATTCGGGCCGCTGCAACACGATGCAGCGCGGCACCGGGTGTTCGGCGATCTCCAGTGCTTCGTCCAGCAGCGGCAGATAGGGAATGGTGCGGTTGGGTTCAATCCCGCAGGTCGCGGTGACGATCAGCGCCGGCTTGGCGTCGTCAACACGCTTCGCCAACTCCGGCGGGGCGAAGCCGCCGAACACGACGGAGTGCACGGCGCCGATGCGTGCGCAGGCCAGCATGGCGATCACCGCCCCCGGCACCATTGGCATGTAGATGATCACGCGGTCGCCAGCCTCGACGCCTTCGTTGCGCAGCGCGCCGGCGAATCGGGCGACCTCGTCGCGCAGTTCGGCGTAACTGTACTGACGGTGCGAGCCGGTGACCGGGCTGTCGTAAATCAGCGCGGCCTGGTCACCCCTGCCAGCATCGACATGGCGGTCCAGGGCGTTGAAACAGGTGTTGAGCTGCCCGCCCGGGAACCAGGCGTAGTCCTCGTCGCTCTCGGTCCTGAGCACCGTGTTCCAGGGCTGGTCCCAGTGCAGGGCTTCCGCCTGCCGTGCCCAGAATGCGTCGGGATCGTTCAGTGAATGCCGCAGTTCCCGTGCATGTACCTCGCCTACCATGTCTCCACCTCATCGGTCTTGGCCGGTTTGGATCAGAGCATAGGCCGATCCCCGGCTTTGTCATTTCGACCTTGGTCGCAGGCATCACCGTAGCGAAGGCAGGAGCCTCGCCGAATGCCTTGCCGACGAGCGGATTGCGGGGCTGAAGTCAGCCGGTTTCGGCGGATTCCGCGCAGCGCAGGCAGCGCGTGACCGCGGGATTGGCCAGCAGACGTCCTGACGGAATCGGCTCGCCGCAATCCTGACATTCGCCGAAGTCATCCTGGTCGACGCGTCGCAACGCCCGACGGGTGGCCGCGAGTTGCTGGCGCAGGCGTTGCAGGCTGGCGCTGGCCATGGACTGGGCCTGCATTGCATCCATGCGGGACAGGCGCCCCTGCCGGGTCTGGTCCAGCTCCACCGGTCGGGCGGCCTCCACGGCTTCCCGCTCCGCGGTTTCCAGGTCGCCAAGCGTGTCCGACAGTCGCTTCTTCAGCATTGCACGCTCCCCCGGACTCACACCGTCGAATCCTCCTGGTCCAGCACTTCGGCGGCTTCGAGCCATTGCGCTTCGGCCGTTTCCAGCGCCTCGGCGGTTTCGCCGCGCTTGCGACCCAGGCGTTCGGCGCGGTCCGGTTCGCGCTGATAGAGATCGGCGTCGGCGAGCAGGCCGTCGAGTTCGGCCAGCTCCCGTTGCAGGCGGGCCATGGTTTCCTCGGCGCGCTTGAGTTGCTGGCGCATCGGTTTGGCCATGGCCTTGCGCTGCGCCGTCACGTCGCGGCGCCGGCCATCGGAGGGTGGTGCCGTTTCTGACGCGGCTTCGGAAGCTCGTTGGCGGTTTTCGTTGCTCGCGCCACTGCGCAGCCAGCGACCGTAGTCGTCCAGGTCGCCTGAGAATTCCGACTGGCGGCCATGGGCGATCAGCCACAGCTTGTCGCAGGTCGCGGCGACCAGATGGCGGTCATGCGACACCAGCACCATCGCCCCTTCGAAACTTTGCAACGCCAGCTCCAGCGCGTGACGCATGTCCAGGTCCAGATGGTTCGTCGGCTCATCCAGCAGCAGCAGGTTCGGCTGCTGGTAGACGATGCGGGCCAGGCAGAGCCGAGCTTTCTCACCGCCCGACAACGGGCCGACCGGTTCCAGCACGCGGTCGCCGCGAAAGTCGAAGCCGCCCAGAAAGTTTCTGAGCGCCTGGGTGCTGGCCTTGGGGTCGTCGCGTTGCAGGTGCAGCAGCGGGCTGGCGTCCATGTCGAGCTGATCGACCTGGTGCTGGGCGAAATAGCCGATCCGCAGATACTGATGACGCTGGATCACGCCGGTGGACTGCACCGGGCCGTCGCAGAGCAGGTTGATCAGCGTGGATTTGCCGGCGCCATTGCGACCCAGCAGGCCGATGCGGTCGCCGGGCTGGATGTCCAGCTTGAGCTGCGAGAGCACCGGCTTGTTCCCGTAGCCCACGCTGGCGTCGTCGATGCGGATCAGCGGCGAGGGCAGGCGATCCGGCGTGGGGAATTCAAAGGAGAACGGGGAATCCCAGTGCGCCGGTTCGGCGACCTGCATGCGCTCCATCTGCTTCAGGCGGCTTTGTGCCTGGCGCGCCTTGGAGGCCTTGGCCTTGAAGCGGTCGACGAACTTCTGCATGTGCGCCCGCTGCTTTTCCTGAGCCGCGTGAGCCGCGGCCTGCTGCATGCGCTGCTGCGCCAGCGTGGCCTCGAAGGTCGAGTAGTTGCCGGTGAACAGCGTCGCGGTCTGACCGACCAGATGAACCGTGTGCGTGGTGGTTGCGTCGAGAAATTCGCGGTCGTGCGAGATCACCAGCAGGGTGCCGCCGTAGGCGCGCAGCCATTCCTGCAACCAGAACACGGCGTCCAGGTCGAGATGGTTGGTTGGTTCGTCCAGCAGCAGCAGATCGGAGCGGCACATCAGCGCGCGGCCGAGATGCAGGCGCATCTGCCAGCCGCCGGAGAAGGCGCCGACCGGGTTACCGATGACATCGGCGTCGAAGCCCAGCCCGTCGAGCAGACGGGCCGCGCGTGACTCGGCGGCATAGCCGTCCACCGCGTACATGCGCTCGTGGGCGGTGGCGATGGCCTGAACGTCGCCGGCGGCTTCGGCGTCGGCCACGGCGCGTTGCACCTCGCGCAGTTCGGCGTCGCCGTCCAGCACGTAGTCCAGCGCGCTGCGGTCGCGGTCGGTGATCTCCTGGCTGACGCTGGCGATGGTCAGACCGGCCGGCACCTGGAGTTCGCCGGCATCCGAGTCGATTTCACCCAGGATCAGCGAGAACAGGCTGGATTTTCCGGTGCCGTTGCGGCCGACGATGCCCACGCGCTGACCGGCCGACAGCGTCATGGTGACGTTGTCGAGCAGCTTGCGGGGGCCGCGGCGCAGGGCGACCTGATTCAGGGTGATCACGATGGGAACCTTGGTTTGTCCGGATGCGCGTTGCGCAAAGCGGGAATTATACGGACGCCCAAGCTCGCGCTAGCATGGAGGCAAGTTTTCCGACATGTCGGGTCGCGGATGTTGCAAGTCCATCAATTTCCTTGTCTGTCAGACAATTACTGTTTCCTGATTCGTGACGACGCGACCGGTTGTGTCGCCTGCATCGACACGCCGGACGGCGATGCCATCGCCCGCCAGCTCGATGACCTGGGCTGGTCGCTGGACTGGATTCTGAACACGCACTGGCATCCCGATCATGTCGGTGGCAACACGATGCTCAAGGCCCGTTACGGCTGCCGGATCATCGGTCCCGCTCACGAGGCCGACCGAATTCCCGGCATCGACCAGACGGTCGACGAGGGCGACGAGGTGATGGTCGGCGAGTGTCGGGCGGAGGTGCTCCACACGCCGGGGCATACGCTGGGGCACATCGTCTACCACTTCGCCGACGAGCATAAGGCGTTTGTTGGCGACACCCTTTTCGCGCTGGGCTGCGGGCGCCTGTTCGAAGGCACGCCGGAGCAGATGTGGAACTCGTTGTCGCGGCTGCGCGAATGGCCGGATGACACGGTGATCTACTGCGCGCACGAGTACACCCAGGCCAATGCTCGCTTCGCGCTGAGTGTCGACGGCGACAATCCGGCATTGCGTGAGCGCGCCGAGGCGGTGGATGCGCAGCGGGCGCGCGGCGAATTCACGGTGCCCACGACCATTGCGCTGGAGCGGGCGACCAACCCGTTTCTGCGTGCCGACGATGCCGACCTGCAGGCCGCTGTCGGCATGAGTGGTGCGCCGCTGCCGGACGCGTTTGCCGAGATTCGTCGACGCAAGGATGCGTTCTAGAAGGACCGTCCCCGCATCGCTAGACTCTGCGGCCCACCGACGACGGGCGAACGCATGTCACTGACGATTTTCCACAACCCCCGCTGCAGCAAGAGCCGGCAGACCCTGGCTCGTATCGAGGATGCCGCTGCCGAGCATGATGTGGTGCTTTATCTGGAGACACCGCCTGATGCGGTGACGCTCAAGGGCATGGTCGACAAGCTGGGCCTGCCCGTCACCGACATCATCCGCTTCAAGGAAGCGCTGGCGAAGGAGCTGGGCATCAGCGCCGGGGATGACCGGCCGGAAGCCGAATGGATCGAATTGCTGGTGGCGCATCCGAAACTGCTGGAGCGTCCGATCGTCGTCGCCGGCGACCGGGCAGTGATCGGCCGGCCGCCGGAAAATGTTGACGCGCTGCTCTAGTCGTCAGCTCGCCTTGCGGTCGATGATGACGCCGTGATCGGCCTGAACGTCGGCCGTCTTCGGCGGGTTGCCGGTGATCAGGCGGTCCGCCGAGGTTCCGAAAAACCGCGATAGCCACTGGATGGTGACCGTCATTCGCTGATCGGGCTCGATCAGTGAGGCGATGTGGATGAGCGACCACACCAACCAGGCGAAGGCGCCCTTGACCTTCCAGCCGAAGATCTCGCCGACGCAGCGGTAGCGGGCGATGATCGCCATCGACCCCTTGTCGTGATAGTGGAACGGTTTGGCCGCCTTGCCCTTGGCCTGTCGCTTGAGCTGTTTGGCGACGTATCGGCCCTGCTGCATGGCCACCGGGGCCAGCCCGGGCAGCGTGCCGCCCTTGCCATCAGGTGCACAGGCCAGATCCCCGATCACGAAGATGTTCGGATGGCTGGGCATTTGCAGGCATTCGTTGACGACCAGGCGGCCGGGCTTGTCCGTTTCGCCCTGGGTGCGGGCGGCCAGGGTCCTGCCGAACTGTGACAGGGTCACGCCAGCGGCCCAAAGCACGTTGCCGGTCTCGATGGTCTCCGTGCTCTTGTCCGGCGCCTGGATCGTCACCGAGTTCTCGGTGATGTCGTTGGCCATCCGGTTGGTGCGGACCTCGACCTTGAGTTCTTCCAGCATCGTCTTTGCCGCGTCCCGCAGATTGTCCGAATACGCCGGCAGGATGTTGTCGGTGCCCTCGACAAGAATGATGCGGGCATCGCGCGGGTCGATGGCCCGGAAGTTGCCGACCATGACTCGCTGCGTGAGATCGCCCAGTGCGCCCGCCAGCTCGACGCCGGTGGGGCCGCCGCCGACGATGACGAAGGTCAGCAGCCGGCGTCGCCGCTCCGGGTCCGGTTCCTTTTCCGCTTCCTCGAAGGCGCGGAACAGCCGGTGACGCATTTCCAGCGCATGCTCGACCGTCTTGAGCCCCGGCGCATGCTCACGCCAGTGGTCGTTGCCGAAATAGTGGTGCTTGACGCCGGTGGCGGCGATCAATGTGTCGTAGGGTGCCTCGCCGCCTTCGTAGAACACGATCTGGCGGTTCACGTCCACGTCGTAGACGGTGCCGAGCAGCGTGCGCACGTTCGGGTACTTGCGCAGCACGACGCGCTGCTGGGTCGAGATGTCGCCCACCGTGAGCGTGCCGGTGGCCACCTGGTAGAGCAGTGGCTGGAACAGGTGGAAATTTCGCTTGTCCAGTAGCGTGACGTCGTATCCGCTGCGCCCGAGTGCACGGGCCGCGAACAATCCCCCGAATCCCCCCCCGACGATCACGACACGATGCTGGTCCGATGGTCTGGGAGTCTGTTGCTGCATTGGCTGAGACCTCCGATGTCTGAATGCTGCGGTGCAGCAGAATAACATGCCGCCCGTCTTCACCTGAGATGGTCCTCGGGCTGCTACGCTCCGTCCGGTCCGATGAACGGAGTGGTGGCGACCAGCGGGTTTCCGAGGCTGGCTTTCACGCGTCCTTGCCTGATCCTGCGATAAGTTCAGCCTGTCGTCGCAACCGGTTCGTCACGGGCGATCGGGTCTGTTGGGCGGGGATGTCGTCGATGATGGGTATCGTATTCACTGAGTTTTTCGACATGGTCGAGCACCGGCACGGCCTGCGCATGTCCGAGCAGTTGCTGGACGCCGTGGCGCCTGCGAATGAAGGCGCCTATACGGCGGTCGGCAACTACGACCATCAGGACATGATGAGATACGTCGCCGAACTTGCCCGGGACACCGGGCGGTCGGTGGACATGATTCTGGCCGAATTCGGCGAGTATCTGTTCGAGGTCTTCGTACGCCGTTACCCTGGGTTGATTGAGTCGGCAGGATCGGCCATCGAATTTCTCGGTTCCGTCGAAGCGTTCATTCACGTGGAAGTCGTCAAGCTCTATCCCGATGCCGAGTTGCCCCATTTCGAGTACCCGGTTCGCGAACAGGGCCGCTTGGTGATGGTGTACCGGTCCAGCCGCTGGCTGGCTCCATTTGCGCTGGGCCTGATTCGGGGGTGTATCGCGCATTTTGGTGACGCGTTGGAGGTGCGGATGACCGATCTGTCGGAGCAGGGCACCAGAGCACGGTTCGAGATCACGCCGGTGGCATGAACGAGTCCGACGAACTGCCGCTGCTGCGACGCAAGCTGGCCCGCGAACGCAAGGCGCGGGAAGAAGCGGAGACCCTGCTCGAAGCCAAGGCGCGGGAGCTGCATGAGCGCAATCGCGAGCTGCGCCGGTCCAACGAGGAACTGGAGCGATTCGCCTACGCAGCCTCGCACGATCTGCGTGCACCGCTGCGCACGATCGCCGGATTTTCGGATTTGCTCCAGCGCAAGGAAGCGGCGTCGATGTCCGACTCCGGACGCGAGTTCCTGGAGCTGATCCAGGAAGCCGTGTCGCAGATGGACAACCTGATCGAGGATCTGCTGCAGTTCTCGCGCGCCAATCGGGTTGAGGTGAACTTCGAGCCCATCGATCTGGCCGAGGTGATCGACGACGCCAGTGACCGCCTGCGTTCGCTGATCGAGCAGCAGTCGGCGACGATCGAGGTCGGGCCGCTGCCGCAGGTGTCGGGGCATGCCGGCTTGCTGACGCGTTTGTTCCAGAACCTGATCAGCAACGGCTGCAAGTTCGCCCGGCCCGGGGTTCCCCCGGTCGTGAGAATTTCAGCGGCGCCAGACGGTGATCAGGTCTGTGTCCGGGTGGAGGACAATGGCATCGGCATCGAGCCGGAGTACCAGGAACAGATCTTCCAGATGTTCGCGAGGCTGCACAACGCCGACGACTATCCCGGTACCGGGATTGGTCTGGCGCTCTGCACCCGCATCGTCGAGCGGCACAGCGGACGGATCGACGTGGTGTCGCAGCCGGGAGAGGGCGCGACGTTCCGCGTGTGGCTGCCCGGGCCGGCGGGTGGTGGGTCCTGACAGGCGCCGGACCGGGTGGGAACCACCACGATCCGGCATGCCGTCGATCCGCTGATCAGGCGTTCTTGTACGCCTCGATCGATTTGGCGATCTCTTCCTTGGCCTTGGCCGCGCCTTCCCAGCCGGTGACCTTGACCCACTTGCCGTCTTCCAGGTCCTTGTAACGCTCGAAGAAGAACTGGATCTTGTTGCGCAGGCGGATGGGGACGTCGTCCACGTCCTGGATGTCGGTGTAGAAACCGGTTGAAACCTTGTCGGTGGGCACGGCCAGGATCTTGGCGTCCAGTCCGGATTCGTCCTCGGTGTGCAGTACGGCGACCGGGCGGCACTTGATGGCGCAGCCGGGCACGATTGGGTACGGGGTCAGGACGAGCACATCGACCGGGTCGCCGTCATCGTAAAGCGTCGCCGGCACGTAGCCGTAGTTCGCCGGATAGTGCATCGCGACGTTCATGAAGCGGTCCACCATCAGGACGCCGCTGTCCTTGTCGATCTCGTACTTGACGGGGCCGGTCTCGGCGGCGATCTCGATGACGACGTTGACCTCGTCCGGCGCGTTCTTGCCGGGCGTCATGGAATGAAAACTCATCAGTATTCTCTTTGGCTGGTTGAGTGGATGTCTTAACGGGATGTACTTAGAGGGTGAACTCGCGGCCGGTCTTCTTCTCGACCCGGACCTTTCTGAGCCTCACGTACCGCGGCATGCCGTTGCGGTAGGGTGGTGGTTGCTCCCCCTGGATCAGGGGCAGCATGTACCGGCGACAGGCTTCGGTGATGTGAAACCCGTCCTCGGAAATGTAGTCGGCGGGCATGGTCTTCTCGACGTTGGCCACTTCCGACAATGGAGCCTCGCCCAGCGTCCATCGATAGGGCTCGTCGGATTGGCGTTCGATCGTGACCATGACGCCCGACTTGCCGGCGATGGCGTACTCCACCGCGGCGCGGCCCGCGGCGTAGGACTGCTCCAGGTCGGTCGCCGAGGCGATATGCCGCGCCGAGCGCATCAGATAGTCGGCGATGGCGTAGTGGTACTTGAGCCCCAGTTCGGCCTTGATCAGCGCCGCCAGTGACGAGGCCACGCCGCCGAGCTGGGTGTGGCCGAAGGCATCGGTGGTGCCGGCGTCGGCGACGAAGCGGCCGCTTGCGTCCTTGATCCCCTCCGAGGCGACGATGGTGCAATAACCGTAGGCCCGCACGCAGGCGTCAACACGCTGGAGAAACGCCTTGGGGTCGAAGGTGACCTCGGGAAACAGCAGGACATGCGGCGATTCGCCCTCCGCCTCGGCGGCCAGGCCGCCGGCGGCCGCGGTCCAGCCGGCGTGTCGACCCATGACCTCGAGGATGAACACCTTGGTCGAGGTCAGGCTCATCGACTCCAGATCGAAGCCGGCCTCGCGGATCGACACCGCCGTGTACTTGGCGACCGAGCCGAAGCCTGGGCTGCAGTCGGTGAACGGCAGGTCGTTGTCCATCGTCTTGGGGATGTGAATCGCCTGGACGGGATAACCCATTGCCTCGCCGAGCTGAGACACCTTGAGACAGGTGTCCGCCGAGTCGCCGCCGCCGTTGTAGAAGAAGTACCCGATGTCGTGTGCGCGGAACACCTCGATCAGGCGCTCGTACTGTTCGCGGTTGGCTTCCAGGCTCTTGAGCTTGTAGCGGCAGGAGCCGAAGG
>NZ_CAXFCL010000116.1:0-5558 GCF_964000955.1 uncultured Abyssibacter sp. | reverse complement strand
TCCTCGGAGATCAGCTTGTCCAGATCGCGGAGCAGCGCGCCGCCACCGGTGAGGACGATGCCGCGATCGGCGACATCGGAGCCCAGCTCCGGCGGGGTGGATTCCAGCGCCGTCTTCACCGCGCCGACGATGCCGTACAGCGGTTCCTGCAAGGCATCGAGAATCTCGTTGGAGTTCAGCGTGAAGCTGCGGGGCACGCCGGCCGAAAGATGACGGCCGACGACGTCGATTTCCTGGACCTCGTGGCCCGGGAAGGCGGTGCCGATTTCGTGCTTGATGCGCTCGGCCGTGGCCTCGCCGATCAGCATGTTGTACTGGCGACGGACATAGCTGACGATCGCTTCGTCGAAACGGTCACCGCCGATGCGGACCGATTCGGCGTAGACGATGCCGTTGAGCGAGATCACCGCGACTTCCGAGGTGCCCCCGCCGATGTCCAGCACCATGGACCCGCGCGCCTCGCCGACCGGAATGCCCGCGCCAATGGCCGCGGCGACCGGTTCTTCCACCAGCATCACCTTGCGGGCGCCGGCGTTGGTCACCGACTCGCGGATCGCGCGGCGTTCGACCTGCGTCGACCCGTAGGGCACGCAGACGATCACCCGGGTGATGGGGCGAAACATCCGCCGCTTGTGCACCTTGCGGATGAAATGCTGCAGCATTTTTTCCGTCACCATGAAGTCGGCGATCACGCCGTCCTTCAGCGGACGAATGGTGTTGATGTTCGACGGAGTGCGACCCAGCATGCGCTTCGCGTCGATGCCGACGGCTTCTATGCGCTTGGCGCCGCGCGCGTCGGTGCGAATGGCGACGACGGAAGGCTCGTTCAGGACGATGCCCTGGTCGCGCACATAAACAAGGGTGTTCGCAGTACCCAGGTCGATCGACAGGTCGTTGACGAACAACCCGCGGATGTTGTCCAGCATGGGCTCAAGAACCGGCAGTGGTGGGGCGGGCGGGCTGGGGAACGAATCGTTGTATCCCGCGATGAAGGCGCGAAATCTACCAATGGGCAGGGTTTTGGGCAAGCAGGCCCTATGCTAAGTTTCTCGCCCGTTTCGCGGCCCCGGGCCGCGGCGCCACCGCGTCAACACGCCTTCTTTAGGCCATATTCATGAGTCTTAGCAACGATCAGCTGCGCACGGTTGCGCATCTGGCGCGTCTGGAACTGGACGAAGCCGATGTGGAGCTGTACTCCGGCAACCTCAATGACATTCTCGCCATGGTGGATCAGCTCAACCAGGCCGATACCGCCGACGTGACGCCGATGGCGCATCCGCTGGACATGGTTCAGCGCCTGCGCCGCGATCAGGTCACCGAAACCGACCAGCGCGAACTGTTCCAGTCCAACGCGCCCGACACCGAGCGCGGTCTTTACCGCGTGCCGCGCGTCATCGAATAAGCGAGAGTCGCCGAATGAGCTTTCATACCCTGACCGTGGCCGGGCTGGCCGATGGCCTGGCATCCGGACAGTTCTCCAGCCGGGAACTGACGCAGTACTTTCTTGACCGCATCGAGCAGCACGATTCCGCGCTCAACAGCTACATCACCGTCACGCCCGAGCAGGCGCTGGCGGCCGCCGATGCCGCCGACCAGACGCGCGCGGCCGGCGATGCCGGTCCGCTGACCGGCGTGCCCATGGCGCACAAGGACATCTTCTGCACCAAGGGCGTGCTGACGACCTGTGGTTCGAAGATGCTCGGCAACTTCGTCGCGCCCTATGACGCGACCGTGGTCCGGCAGCTGGCCGCGGCCGGTGTGGTCATGCTCGGCAAGACCAACATGGACGAGTTCGCCATGGGTTCGTCCAACGAGACCAGCTACTTCGGCCCGGTGAAGAACCCCTGGGGCGTGGATGCCGGCCTCGTGCCCGGCGGTTCCTCGGGCGGTTCGGTGGCGGCGGTGGCCGGCGGTCTCGCGCCATTCGCGACCGGCACCGACACCGGCGGCTCGATTCGCCAGCCGGCCGCGCTGACCAATCTCACCGGTCTGAAACCGACCTACGGGCG
This sequence comes from uncultured Abyssibacter sp., assembly GCF_964000955.1. NCBI lineage: Bacteria > Pseudomonadati > Pseudomonadota > Gammaproteobacteria > Chromatiales > Oceanococcaceae > Abyssibacter > uncultured Abyssibacter sp. Next base: position 3,549 of record NZ_CAXFCL010000116.1, on the reverse strand, counting down.
TTGCTCGCGCTACGGCATGATCGCGTTCGCCTCCAGCCTGGACCAGGCCGGGCCGATTACCCGCACCGCAGAGGATGCGGCGATCGTGTTGCAGGCCATGGCCGGCTTCGATCCCGCCGATTCCACATCCGTGGACGTGCCGGTACCGGACTATCGCGCCGGTCTGGATGCGCCGCTGGCCGGCCGCAAGCTGGGCCTGCCCAAGGAGTTTCTCGCCGAGGGTCTGGACGATGGAACGCGCGCCGCCCTGGAGGCCGCGCTGGAGATTTATCGCCAGCAGGGCGCCGAGATCGTCGAGGTGTCGATGCCGAACATGCATTTGTCGGTGCCGACCTACTACGTGGTGGCGCCGGCCGAGGCGAGCTCCAACCTGGCCCGTTACGACGGCGTGCGCTACGGCCATCGCGCCGAGGGCGTCGAGTCGCTGGAAGCCCTATACAAGCGCTCCCGCGGCGAGGGTTTCGGTCGCGAGGTGCAGCGCCGCATCATGGTCGGCACCTATGTGCTGTCGGCCGGCTACTACGACGCCTACTATCTGAAGGCTCAGCAGGTTCGGCAGTTGATTGCCGACGACTTCAGCCGCGCCTTCGAGGAAGTCGACGCGATCATCGGGCCCACGACCCAGGGTCCGGCCTTCGCGCTGGGCGAGAAGACTGACGACCCGGTGGCCATGTACCTGAACGACATCTACACCATCGCCGCGAACCTCGCGGGCCTGCCGGCGCTGTCGATGCCCGCGGGGCTGGTCGACGGCAAGCCGGTTGGCGTGCAGCTCATCGGCAAGGCCTTCGACGAGACGGGCATCCTGAACCTGGCACACCAGTTCCAGAGCCTGACCGACCACCACGTCGCACGTGCGGAGGGCTTCTGAACATGGAATGGGAAGTCGTCATCGGGCTGGAAGTGCATGTGCAGCTCCAGACCCAGAGCAAGATTTTCTCCGGCGCGGCCACCGCCTACGGCGCGGAGCCGAACACCCAGGCCTGCGCGGTCGATCTCGGTCTGCCCGGCGTGCTGCCGGTGCTGAATGCCGACGCCGTGCGCATGGCGGTGAAGTTCGGCCTGGCCGTCGGTGCCGAGATCGCGCCGCGCTGCGTGTTCGCGCGCAAGCACTACTTCTATCCGGACCTGCCGAAGGGCTATCAGATCAGCCAGTACGAGCTGCCGATCGTCGCCAACGGCACGCTGGATATCGAGGTGGATGGGCAGACCAAGACCATCGGCATCACCCGGGCGCATCTGGAAGAGGATGCCGGCAAGTCGATCCACGAGGGTTTCGGTGACGGATCGGGTATCGACCTGAACCGCGCTGGCACGCCGCTGGTCGAGATCGTCTCCGAACCGGATATCCGTTCCGCGGCCGAGGCGGTGGCCTACCTGAAGAAGCTGCACTCGCTGGTCCGCTACCTGGAGATCTGCGACGGCAACATGCAGGAGGGCTCGTTCCGCTGCGACGCCAACGTGTCGATCCGACCCAAGGGCAGCGACACCTTCGGCACGCGGACCGAGACCAAGAACCTGAACTCGTTCCGCTTCGTCGAAAAGGCGATCAACCACGAGATCGAGCGCCAGATCGACGTGATCGAATCCGGTGGCGAGGTGGTACAGGAAACCCGGCTGTTCAACACGCAAACCGGCGAGACGCGGGCGATGCGCTCCAAGGAAGAGGCGAACGACTACCGCTACTTCCCGGACCCGGACCTGCTGCCCGTGGTGACCACCGAGTCGGACATCATCGGCATCCGCTCGACCATGCCGGAGTTGCCGGACGCCAAGCGCGATCGTTTCGTCGAGCAGTACGCGCTGTCCGAATACGACGCCGGCGTGCTGACCTCCAGCCGCGAACTGGCTGACTACTACGAACAGGTCGTCGAATACACCGGCACGGTCAACGCCAAGCTGGCGGCCAACTGGGTCATGGGTGATCTGGCCGCGTCGCTGAATGCCGAGGGCCTGGATATCGCTGATTCCAAGGTCGACGCCAAAGCGCTGGCGGGGCTGGTGATGCGCATCGCCGACGACACCATTTCCGGCAAGATCGCCAAGGACGTGTTCGTGGCGATGTGGGCCGGCGAAGGTGATGCCGACGCCATCATCGAGGCCAAGGGGCTCAAGCAGATCACCGACCCGGACGCGCTGGGCAAGATCCTGGACGAGGTGATTGCCAGCAACCCGGCCCAGCTCGAGCAGTACCGCGGCGGCAAGGACAAGCTGTTCGGCTACTTTGTTGGCCAGGCGATGAAGGCGACCAAGGGCAAGGCGAATCCGGCCGAGGTCAATCGTCTGCTCAAGGAAAAACTGAACGCGTAGTTGCCGGCGTGGGTGTTCTCGTTCGATTCGACTTTGCCGACCTGCCGGTCCGTGGCGCGCTGGTGCGCCTGGACCAGGCCTGGCTGAACTGGTGGCAGCGCCTGGGGCTTGGCGGCCCCGAGCGGACCATGCTGGGCGAGGCAACCGCGGCCTTGCCGCTGCTGGCGGCCAATCTCAAGTTCCGCGGCCGGATGAATCTGCAGATGCAGGGCGGGGCGCATCTGTCGCTGCTGGTGGCGCAGATCGACCACCAGTTGCAGCTGCGCTCGATGTTGCAGACCCGCGACGAGCCGGTGCCGGCGGACTGGGCGCAGGCCGTCGCCGGCGCGCAATGCGCCGTGCTGCTCGATCCCGAATCCGGCATGGATCGCTACCAGGCCATCGTCGAGGCCGGCGGTGTGTCGCTGGCAGAGGATCTCGAACGCTATTTCCTGCAATCCGAGCAGCTTGCGACGCGTGTCTGGCTTGCCGCCGATGACGCCGTGGCCACGGGCCTGCTGGTCCAGCGATTGCCGGGCGAGATGGCCGAGGATGACGCGTTCGAAACGGTGACCGCGCTGGCCGACACGCTGGCCGACGGCGAACTGCTCGCCACCGATCCGGACCTGCTGCTGCATCGCCTGTTCGCCAGCCTGGGGTTGCGCCGCCACGACACGCGCGAGGTCACGCTGACCTGCCGCTGTTCGCGTGAGCGCATCGGCACGTTGCTGCTGTCGCTGGGCGAAGAGGACGTCGAGGCCTTGCTCGCCGAGCAGGGACGCGTGGAAGCGTCCTGCGAGTTCTGTGGGCAGTCCTACGTCTACGAGGCCGACGACGCTCGCGCCCTGTTCACCGCCGCGCGCGCGGAACCGCCATCGCCGACCAAGCACTGAGCCGACGACCCCGCTGACCCGCCGCGCGGGAATATGCGACGCTGAAACCTCGACATTCATTGAGGTTCAGCCGGTGAGTACCCAATCCTCCCGTATCGACACCCAACGCCCGCTGTCCGTGGGCGAGGTCGCCGAGCGCGCCGGCGTGGCTGTCTCCACGCTGCATTTCTACGAGGCGCAGGGGCTGATCAAGGCCTGGCGCAACGCCGGCAACCAGCGGCGCTACGCCCGCGAGGTGCTGCGGCGCGTCGCGGTGATCAAGGTCGCGCAGCGCGCGGGCATGCCGCTCAAGACCATACGCGACGCGTTCGACGCCCTGCCGGATCAGCGAACGCCGACGCGCGCCGATTGGCAGCGGCTGTCGGCG
>NZ_CAXFCL010000115.1:0-21375 GCF_964000955.1 uncultured Abyssibacter sp. | reverse complement strand
GCCACGCCTACTGCCACGGGGTGTTCAAGCGCCATCTGCTTTCGGCTGGTTGCCACGCCCACCGGATCGCAGGCCGAGGATGGCCGCTTGATCCTGATCTCCCGCCGCACCACCGCATCCGCGGACGGCCGCCCTGACGTGGATCGAGTGCGCGTCCACGGTACGGACAAAGTCAGCTGGTGAGCTCGGTCAGCATCCGGTCCGCCAGAATTTGAGCCGTGGCCGGGGCCATCGCCACGCCGTTGCGATGATGGCCGATGTTGACCCACAGATTGTCGTAGCCCCCGACCCGCCCGATCTCCGGAACTCCGTCGGGACTGCCGGGCCGCAGCCCCGCCCAGTGATGAACGACCTCGGCAGTCGCCAGACCAGCATCCATGTTCACCGCGGCCTCCACCAGCTCCCGCCTTCCCGCCGCGGTGGTCGAACGGTCGAATCCCGCGTTCTCCATGGTGCTGCCGCACAACACCAGCGTCTCCGACCGCGGGACCAGGTAACGACCGTCCTGGAGCACGATCGCGCCTGAGGTCGCGCGACCTTTCAGTGCGATCATCTGCCCGCGCACCGGATGGATGTCGCACGAAACCCCGATTTCCTCCAGCAGCTTGCCCGACCAGGCTCCGGCGCAGATCAGAATCTGATCGAACTCGGTCTGATCACGTCCCGCGACCCGCAGGGTGCCCCGCGCGCCTGCGCCTGTCAGTTCAACCCGAGTGCTGCAATGAATCCGCACCCCCGCCGCGGTGGCCAGTTCCCCGAGTACGCGGCCCGCTCGGGGCGTGCGCACCTGATCGATCGTGGGGAGGTTGACGCGATCGCCGGCCAGCAGCCTGAGCGGCAGCTCGAAGCGGCGTGCCCACTGCTCGGCCTGATCACAGCGATCATTCACCGTCATCGAGGATCGGATCAGTCCGGCCTCGCGTTCACGCGAGGTGCGCTCAAGCTCCTCCCGCCACAGACGCGCGCCGCGCAGGGCAATCTCGCAGACGCCGTCGGGGTAACTCCAGGGCCACAGCGGGCAGAGAATGCCGCCGCCCGCCCAGGACGCCTCGCCGGCTACCGCCCCCGCGTCGAAGACCTGCACGCGCGCACCCCGACGCGTGAGCGCGAGGGCGCTCCAGAGCCCGACCATGCCGGCTCCGACCACGGCAATGTTCATGGATGAATCGAACCTGACGGCCACTGAAGCTATGATGCAGACATGAGAGGTGGGAGGCTTATCAGCATGCGAGACGGTGTTTGGACGATCGACAGCCGGGAGACCAAATCTCGGCGGACTGAACGCGCCTTCACGCTGATCGAACTCGTCGTCACGGTGGCCATCGTCACCATTCTCGCGATGATCGCGATTCCGCAGTACGAACAATTCGTCCTGCGTTCCAACAGAACCGCCATCCAATCGTACATGGAAGAACTCCGCGGGCAGCAGGAGGCCTACGCGCTCCAGCACCGCGGCAGCTACGCCACGTCACTGCAACCACTGACAGGGTTCTCCGGAGATATCTTCATCGACACGGGCGGCAACGAGACGGGCAGTCAGACGGGCGCATCAAAATTCAGGGTTCGCATGACTAACGCGACGACGACCGGCTTCCTGCTTGAAGGCGTCCCGCTGGGTCGTCAGAACGACGACACGGATTGTCAGTCCTACTATCTGGCATCGGATGGTCGTGCATGGGCCAACTCCAGTGATTTCTCCACCGCGCTGGCCGCCGAGGACAAGGGGTGCTGGGGCCGCTAACCGGCGCGTAGCGCCGATGGCAACGAGAACGTGATGGTTTCCTCCCTACCCTTCAGCTCCTCTGCGGCCACACCACCGTAATCCTTCAGCCTCGCGACGACGCGAGCAACCAGCACTTCCGGCGCTGACGCCCCGGCGGTCACACCCACCGCGCGGCAGTCGGTGAGCCATTCGGCCTGGATGTCATCCGGCCCATCGATCAGCCACGCATTCGCGCCACATTGTTCGGCGAGCTCCCGCAAGCGGTTGGAGTTGGAGCTGTTCACTGAACCGACGACCAGCACGACATCCGCCCTGCGCGCCAGATCGCGCACGGCATCCTGGCGATTCTGCGTGGCGTAGCAGATGTCGTCCTTGCGCGGACCCTGCACGGCCGGAAACTTTGCCCGCAGCGCGTCGATCACGCGGGAGGTGTCATCCACGGACAATGTCGTCTGCGTGACATAGGCCAGACGCTCGGGATCTCTGGGATTGAGCTCGGCAACATCCTCAGGCGTTTCCACCAGATGGATGCGCCCGCCGCCAGAGGCATCGAACTGGCCCATCGTCCCTTCCACTTCCGGATGACCGGCGTGACCGATGAGCACGACATCCAGACCCTGCCGGGAATAGCGTGTGACCTCGATATGCACCTTGGTGACCAGCGGACAGGTGGCGTCGAAGACCGTGAGCCCGCGCACCTCGGCATCCCGCCGCACCTGCTGGGACACGCCATGCGCCGAGAAGATGCAGGTGGCGCCGGCCGGTATCTCGTCCACTTCCTCGACGAACACGGCGCCCTCGTCGCGAAGACGATCAACGACGAATCGGTTGTGTACGACTTCGTGACGCACGTAGATGGGCGCGCCGAGCTGCGTCAGCGCGCGTTCGACGATTTCGATGGCGCGGTCGACACCGGCGCAGAATCCGCGCGGGTTGGCGAGCAGAATATCCATGATCTATGCAGTCAGGCGTTGGAGGACGACGAGGCGCGGCGACCGGACAGGAACATGTCCAGCACCAGCGTCAGAGCGCCCAGGGTAATGGCGATATCGGCAACGTTGAAGGCCGGGTAATGCCAGGTCTTCCAGTGGAAGTCGATGAAATCAACCACGTAGCCCCGTGCCGCCCGGTCGATGACATTCCCCAGCGCGCCGCCCAGCACCAGGCACAGCGCGACGGCGAGCAGATGCTCGTCACGCGGATGCTTGCGCAGCCACCACAAAATCCAGACGGATACCGCAACCCCGAGCACGATGAAGACCCACGGCGGAAAGTCGGCGAACATCGAGAATGCCGCGCCGGTGTTGTGCAGATGCGTCAGATTCAAGATGGGCAGCAGTTCGATCCGCTCGTATTCCAGCATCGTCCTGAACACCAGCTGCTTGGTGATCTGGTCGATCAGAATGATGGCCGCGGACAGCCACAGCCAGTGAACGTTGGTGGGTCGAAAAGCCATGAATCAGTGCTCCAGATATCGCCGGGCCTCGACGACATCGTGTTGTATCTGTTGTTTCAGTGCCGACAGGCCGTCGAAGCGACGCTCGGGACGGATGAACTGGACGAACTCGACCCACAGGCGCTGACCATAAAGGTCGCCGGTCTCGTCAAGACAATGCACCTCCAGCAGATGCCCCTGTCCACTGACCGTCGGGCGCGTCCCGAAGTTCGCGACAGCCGGAAGGTTCGTCGAACCGCCCACACACACGCGCACCGCGTACACCCCGGTCCGCAACGCGGCCTTGCGCGCCAGATGAAGATTCGCGGTGGGAAACCCGATCGAGCGACCGGCCTGCTGCCCGCGGCGCACCTTGCCGGTGACGCGGTAGCGGCGACCGAGCAGCTGCGCCGCTCCGCCGACATCGCCGGATGCCAGCAATGATCGAACACCGGTGCTGCTTACCCGGTCGCCATCTTCCACCACGGTGCCCGCGACCTCGACGCTGAATCCGGCGGCATCACCCGCTTGTCTCAGCGACTCAATGTCACCGGCCCGTCGCGCACCGTAACGGAAATCCTCACCGACGATCAGGTGACGACAATGCAGACCCTCAACCAGCACATCGCGGACAAAACGCTCCGGTGTCATCGCGGCCAGGGCGGCATCGAACCGAAGGCAAAGCAACTGATCCACCAGCGCCTCCTCCTCCAGCATCGCAATCGTTTCGCTCAACCGATTCAGCCGTGGCGGCGCCGCGGCAGGATCGAAATGCTCCAGCGGTGTCGGTTCGAAGGTGATCAACGTACTGCGCGTCCCGTCCGTCCGCGCCTGCAACCTGCGCAGAATGCTGCGGTGACCGCGATGCAGACCATCGAAGTTGCCGATCGTGACGACAGAGGGCCGATGGTCCGGCCGCAAGTTGTGGAGTCCGCGGATCAGCTGCATTTGCCGCGAATTATACCGGGCCGGCGCCCGCCTCGCCGGTCTGCTCGACGACATCGGCCAGACGGAAATCGCGGGGGCGCAATCCCAGCACAAGCACCACGACGAGATAGACGAGAGCTCCGCCCCCGACTACCAGCAACAGCCACAGCACGCGGGTCATCAGCGAGGCCGCCACCCAGTCCTCCAGCGAGCCCATGGCGAAGAACAGGGCCAACCCCATCACCAGCGCGGCCGCGGCGGTGCTCAGCATCACCCTGATGAGTTGACGGGACAGCGTCAGGCCGATCGACCGTCGCAGCGCGCGATACAGCAGACCGGCGTTGATGAACGCACCCAGTGACGTCCCCAGGGCGAGTCCGGCATGCACCCCGCTCACGCCCAGCAGCGTGAACAGCCCGACCAGAACGATGTTCAGCACCATGGTCAGGCTCAGCGCGATCACGCCGCAACGCACGGGCGTGCGGGCGTCCTCCCGGGAGTAGAACGCGGGCGTCAGGATCTTGACCAGACTGAACCCGAAGAAGCCCAGCGCGTAGGCCATCAGGCTGCGGCGGGTCATGTCGACATCGAACGCCGAAAACGCGTTGTATTGAAACAGTGTCGTCACCAGCGGTCCGGCCAGCACGAAAAGACCCACCGCGGCGGGCACACCCAGCAGGAACAGGAACCGCAGCGCCCAATCCAGCGTCGCCGCGAACTCCTCGCGCCTGCCGCTGGCATGCTGCCCGGACAGACGCGGCAGGATCACCGTCGCCAGCGCAATGGAGAACACGCCCAGGGGAAACTCCATCAGGCGGTCGGAAAAATAAAGCCAGCTGATGCTTCCGGTGACCAGCAGCGACGCCAGAATGGTGTCCAGCAGCAGGTTGATCTGGGCGACCGAGGAGCCGAACAGAATCGGCCCCATCATCTTGAGGATGCGCCGGACCTGCGCATCCCCGAAGTCCGCCCGGGGCCAACCCAGCAGCCCGAGCCGCCCAACGCTGGGCAGATGAAAGCCGAGCTGGACGACACCCGCGACCAGCACGGCGACGGCGAGCGCATGGGTCGAAGGCGCGAAGACCACCGCGGCCGTGATCAGACAGACATTCAGCCACACCGGCGCGAACGCCGGCACGGCAAACCGATCGTAGGTGTTGAGCACACCGGCGAACAACGCCGACAGCGAGATCAGCAACAGATAGGGAAACGTCCATCGCAGCATGTCGGACGCGGCATTGAACTTGACCGGGTCGTCGACAAAGCCGACCGCGAACACGGCGATCACCGCTGGCGCGAACAGCACGCCGAGGATCGTCAGCAGGATCAGCACCACACCCAGGGTGCCCGCCGCTACGGCAATCAGCCGCCTGACGGCATCGTCGCCATCCGTCGACCGGGTCGCCGACAGCACCGGAACGAAGGCCTGCGCGAAGGCGCCCTCGGCGAACAGACGCCGCAGGAAGTTGGGAATCTTGAACGCGACGAGAAACGCATCCATACCCACGCCGGGTCCGAACAGCGTGGCGAACAAAACCTCCCGCGCCAGCCCCATGAAGCGGGAAACCAGTGTCATCCCGCCGACAATGGAGGTGGATCGAACGATGGTGCTCAAGACGGGTTCCGTGGATGAATGCGCGCCGGGAAACTGCCGCCAACCGAACGATGTCGGGTATGCGGATGTTCCCTAGATTATCGGATTGTTTGCGGCGCGACCCCGAGCATTGACTTTGCGGGCAAACGCCATAAAATACGCGGCCTTCCGATCTACCGCCAACCCCGTTTTCGAAGAGGATAGACGTGGCGAATTCCGCACAAGCACGCAAGCGCGCCAAGCAGGCCAAGGTGGCTCGCGAGCGCAACATGAGCCAGCGCTCCATGACGCGCACCTCCATCAAGAAGGTGGTGAGCGCGATCGAAAGCGGTGACAAGGATGCAGCGCAGGCCGCATACACGGCCGCCGTTCCGGTCATCGACCGCATGGCGCGCAAGGGCCTGCTGCACGCGAACAAGGCCGCTCGGCACAAGAGCCGCCTGAGCAAGCGCATTCAGGCACTCTGAACCACGTACTACGCGGTTCAAGCAAGAAGCCGGCGTCTCGCCGGCTTTTTTGTGCCCGTCACCAGCGTCGAATACAACCTCGCTCAGTCGCTCAGCGCGAGATTGTCCCGATGCACCAGTTCGGCATCACCCACGTAACCCAGGCGCTCGACCAACGCGCTGCTGGAAGCCCCGACAATCAGCGCGGCGTCGTCACTGGGGTAATTGCTGATGCCGGTCGCCAGCCGTGTGCCGGCGGCGTTGACGATCTCGACCAGGTCGCCACGACGAAACGAGCCGGCAACCCTGACCACGCCCACCGGTAACAGGCTGCCGCCCTGCTCCCGGATCGCACGCTCCGCGCCCCGGTCGATCTCGATCAGACCGGCAATTTGCAGGCGTCCCGCGATCCAGCGCTTGCGCCCCTTGAGCGCGGCACCGCCCGGCTCCAGCCAGGTGCCCCGCGCCGATCCGGCAATCCCGGCACCGATCGCAGCGTTGTCGCGACCATCCATCAGCAATGTCCAGGCGCCGCCACGGGCGGCCAGTGCCGCCGCATCCAGCTTGGTCACCATGCCGCCACGTCCAAGACGACCGGCACCGGCGCCGGCGTAGCCGCGCAAGGTCTCGTCGCCGGCCACTCCGCGTTCCACCAGCTGCGCGTCCGGATTCGTCGTCGGGTCTGCGGTCATCAAGCCCGGCTGATCGGTCAGGATGATCAGACCATCGGCATCGACCAACTGGGTCACGAGCGCGCCCAGGCGATCGTTGTCGCCAAAGCGGATCTCGTCCGTCGCCACGGTGTCGTTCTCGTTGACGATGGGCACGACGCCCAGTTCGATCAGCGACAGCAGCGTCGAGCGGGCGTTGAGGTAACGGCGTCGGTTCGCGACATCGTCATGCGTCAGCAGCACCTGCGCCGTATGCAGCCCGTGGCGGTTGAACGCTTCACCCCAGGCTTCGGTCAGGCCCATCTGCCCGATCGCCGCCGCGGCCTGTAGCCGGTCCAGGGAATCGGGACGCTCCGACCAGCCCATGCGCACCATGCCCTCGGCGACGGCGCCGGAGGACACCACGACGATTTGCGTACCGTCCTCGGCCGCCTCGGCGATCTGCCGTGCCCAGCCGCCAATCGCCGCGCGATCCAGCCCGCGCCCGCCCTGCGTGATCAGTGAGCTGCCGATCTTGATGACCAGGCGCCGCGACTTGCTCATGCAGACGTCTCGTCGTCGTCCGTCGTATCCGCAGCCTTCAGGTGGCTGTAGATGTCCCGCATCAGCGCCTCCGTGCCCTCGCCACTGTGGCTGGAAATCGCGTAGACCGGCCCCGTCCATTGCAGGTCCGCGACCAGCGTCGACAGCTCCTCCGCCGCCAGCTCGCTGCCGAGCACATCGATCTTGGTCAGCACCAGCCAGCGCGGGATGGATTCCACCTCGTCACCGTACTGCTTGAGCTCCGCATCGATCTTGCGAACGCGCTCGGCCGCGGTTTCGCCACTCGCGGTCTCCGGTTCGACCAGATGAAGAATCAGGCGGGTACGCTGAAGATGGCGCAGGAACTGATGCCCGAGCCCGACACCGTCGGCCGCGCCCTCGATCAGCCCCGGCACATCGACCATGACGAAACTCTCGGCCGGACCGACGCTGACCACCCCGAGATTGGGATGCAACGTGGTGAACGGATAATCGGCCACCTTGGGCCTGGCCGCGGACACCGCACTGATCAGACTGGACTTGCCGGCGTTCGGCATACCGGCCAGACCAACATCGGCGAGCAACTTCAGCTCCAGACGCAGCTTGCGCCGGTCGCCAGGCTTGCCGGGCGTGAACTGGCGCGGCGCGCGGTTGGTACTGCTCTTGTAGCGAGCATTTCCAATCCCGTGCCAGCCGCCATGAGCGACCATGACCCGCTGGCCCGGGGTCATCAGCTCACCAATGGTTTCACCGGTGTCCATGTCCTGGATCGCCGTGCCCAGCGGCATGGGAATCTCACAGTCGTCACCTCGCGCGCCGGTGCAGTTGGCGCCACGGCCGTTCTCGCCGCGCTTCGCGGCAAAGCGACGCGTGAAGCGGAAGTCGGCGAGCGTGTTGATCTCCTCGTCGGCGACCGCGTAAACGTGGCCGCCATCCCCGCCATCGCCACCATCCGGACCGCCGAAGGGCACGTACTTCTCGCGGCGAAAACTCACGCAGCCGTTGCCGCCGTCGCCCGCCTCGACGGTGATGGTCGCCTCGTCAACAAACTTCACTGGATGACTCCCGGAGCGTGATTCTCGTGGCGGTGCCGTGATGCGCGACCACCATCAGATACAAAAAAGGCCTCGCCGGCGCGCCGACGAGGCCCTTGCACGTTCGTGTCGGCGTGCTTGGCTTAGGCCAGCTCGACCGGCTCGATGCGCACGTACTTGCGCTTCTCGGCGCCCTTGACCTCGAAGACCACGCGACCGCCCACCTTGGCGAACACGGTGTGATCCTTGCCCACGCCGGCGTTCTCGCCGGGGCGGAAGCGGGTGCCACGCTGGCGCACGACGATGCTGCCGGCGGAGACAACCTGCCCGCCGAACGCCTTGATTCCCAGTCGTTTGGACTCTGAATCGCGGCCGTTGCGAGTACTACCGCCTGCCTTTTTATGTGCCATGTCTGTGCTCCTTAGCCGGCGATGCCGGTAATCTTGAGTTCGGTGTAGTTCTGGCGATGCCCCTGGGTACGCTTGTAACCCTGGCGGCGCTTGAACTTGATGACGCGGATCTTGTCGCCCCGACCTTCACCAGCCACTTCGGCCGTGACCGAGGAACCCTCGACAAACGGCTTGCCGATCTTGACCGATTCGCCCTCGCCAACCATCAGCACTTCGTCAAAGGTGATGGTGTCACCCGCTTCCGCCTGCAGGGTTTCGACGCGAATGACATCGCCTTCGGCCACACGATACTGCTTGCCACCCGTCTTAATGACCGCGTACATCTGAAATTCTCCGGAAATGAAACTGCGGCACACAACGCCGCAGCCGAAATTCAAGGGCGCGAATTCTACGTGGACAAGGGATTTCGGTCAACGCGACACGCGGTTTTTTCGAGACGTTCACGGAGCCTGGCCGGCAAAGCCTTCCGCGTCCCGGTCCATTTGCATCTCGAGCGCCAAGTTTGCGCCAAATTCAACCGCTTAGATAGTCCACCGCTTGTTCTTGTAAACACCTGCCGATAGCATCCGCGCATTCGCCCCCCAGCCAATTCGAATGGAACTCGCCGAACTGCTGTCTCCGATCGCCGCCGACATGGCCGCGATCAATCAACTGATCCGGGACGAACTGCAGTCCGATGTCCTGCTCATCAACCAGATTGGGCATCACATCGTTTCCGGCGGCGGAAAGCGGATGCGCCCCGCCCTGGTCGCGTTTTCCGCGCAGGCACTTCAGTTCGCGGATTCGCGTGTTCCGGTCGCCGCGGCCATCATCGAGTTCATCCACACCGCGACGCTGCTTCATGACGACGTGGTCGACGAGTCGACCCTGCGTCGCGGTCGCGAGACGGCGAACGCCGCATTCGGCAACGCGGCCAGCGTGCTGACCGGCGACTTCCTCTATTCGCGTGCGTTCGAGCTGATGGTGCGCCTGGACTGCATGCCGGTCATGGACCTGCTGGCCAGCACGACCAACGCGATCGCCGAGGGTGAAGTCCTGCAGTTGATGAACATCGGCAATCCGGACATCACCGACGCCCAGTACCTGGACGTGATCGATCGCAAGACCGCACGGCTGTTCCGCGCCGCGACGCTGTTGCCGGCGCTGCTGAGCGACGCATCGGAGGAACGGGCCACCGCGATGGCGGACTACGGCCAGGCGCTCGGCATGGCCTTCCAGCTGGTCGATGACGCCCTGGACTATCTCGGCAGCGAGACGGACCTGGGCAAGCACGTCGGAGACGATCTCGCCGAAGGCAAGCCAACGCTGCCGCTGATGCGCGTGCTCCAGCTCGGTGAGCCGGCGGCGCAGGCTCGCGTGCGGCGCGCCATTACCGAAGCAACGCCCGAGGAACTGCCGGCGATCATCGAGGACATCCGCGCGGTCGGCGGCATCGAGCAGACCACCCGACTCGCGGAGGACTACGCGGAGCAGGCGGTTCGGGCGCTGGATGCGCTGGACGCCTCGCCGGAGCGCGACACGCTTGCGGCACTGGCGCGCTTCTCCGTGGAACGCATCAGCTAGGGCCGTGATTCAGCAACAAAAAAGGCGACCGCGAAGGTCGCCTTTTTTGTGGGCCACGAGGGCCGAAACAGTGGTCGGGGTGACAGGATTTGAACCTACGACCCCTGCCTCCCGAAGACAGTGCTCTACCAGGCTGAGCTACACCCCGAACCGTGGTCGGAACGACGCCCGACCGGCGGCGGACTATACGCAAAGCCCCCCGATCACGCAACGGATTTTCCGACCGGTTACGGCGTCCGAATCGCCAGCAGACGAATCTCCGACATGTCCTCGATCGCGAAGCGCAGACCCTCGCGCCCCAGCCCGCTGTCCTTGACCCCGCCGTAGGGCATCTGGTCGGTGCGCCAGGACGGCACATCGCCGATGATCACGCCGCCGACCTCCAGCGTGTCCCAGGCCTGCTGCATGCGGTAGAGATCCCGCGTGAAGATGCCGGCCTGGAGGCCGAACCGGGACTGGTTGATCGTGGTCAGCGCCTCGTCGAAGGAGTCGAAGCTCGACAACACCGCGGCCGGCCCGAACGCCTCCTCGGTGACCAGCTTCTGATCACCGGGCACGTTCTCCATCAGCGTCGCCTGCAACATGGCACCGTCGCGACCGCCGCCGCAGAGAACGCGACCGCCAGCGGCCTCGGCCTCCTGGATCCAGCCATGCAGCCGCTTGGCCTCCCCTTCGGAAATCATCGGCCCGATGAAGGTCTCGCGATCGCTGGGATCACCCGCCTTGAGCGTCTTGGTGGCTTCGACGAAACGGTCGCGCAGTTCCTCGTAGCGACTGCTGTGCACCAGCACGCGCTGCACGCCGATGCAGCTCTGGCCCGACTGATAGAACGCCCCGATGATCAGCCGCGCGACCGCGTCATCCAGGTCATCCCAGGTTTCATCAATAATGCAGGCCGCGTTGCCGCCCAGCTCCATCACCACCTTCTTCTTGCCGGCGCGGGCCTTGAGCGCCCAGCCCACGGTGTCCGAGCCGGTGAACGACAGCAGTTTTAGGCGGTCGTCCTCGACCAGGGCGTCGGCCGCGTCACGCGTCATCGGCAGAATCGAGAACGCGCCTTCGGGCAGATCGGTCTCCGCCAGCGTCTCGCCGATGATCAGCGCGCCGATGGGCGTGCGCGATGCCGGCTTGAGCACGAACGGACAGCCGGCCGCGATCGCCGGCGCGACCTTGTGGGCGGCCAGATTCAGCGGAAAGTTGAATGGGGAGATGAACGCGCAGGGGCCGATGGGCACCCGCTTGTACATGCCCTCGTAGGCAGCCGCGCGCGCCGCGTTCGCCAGCGGAATCACCGCGCCGATGTCGTGCTCGGTCTCGGCGGCCGCAACCCGGAACGTCTCGATCAGGCGAGTCACCTCGCCTTCGGCGTCCTTGATCGGCTTGCCGGCCTCGATGCAGAGGCTTTCCGACAACTCGTCAAAGCGCTCCCGGAAGCGTGACACGCAGTGCTCCAGCACTTCGCGCCGCTGATAGGGCTTGAGGGCCGCCATCGCCGGGGTGGCCGCTTCGGAGGCGGCAATGGCCTTGTCCAGGGTGGCGGCGTCCGCCAACGCGACGCGGGTGGCCACGCCGCCCCGGTACTTGTCCGTCACTTCCAGATCGGTGTTGGCCTGGACCGGCTTGTTCGCCAGGTAGTAGGGGTACTGATCCTTGAGCATCGTCTCTCCGTGGGTGTTGTCCGCTCGCGTGCTCGCGTTGGCGATACCGCGTCAGTTGTTGACTTTGATCCGGCCCAGCCGTTCGGTGAGCTTGGTATTTTCCCTGTAATCCACCGGCATGACGACCAGTGCGGGGCCATCGTGGGCCAGCGCGCGATCCAGCGCCGGGCGCAGTTCCGCCGCCTTGTTCACATACTCGCCCTGCCAGCCGAAGCTCTCGGCGAGCTTCAGCCAGTCGGGATTCCCGAACGCGAGATTCGTGTGCCGCTTGAATTCATCCTGCTGCTTCCACGCGATCAGGCCGTAGCCGCCATCTTCCCAGACCAGCATGGTCACGTTCGCCTTGAGGCGCGCCGCGGTCTCCATTTCCTGCACGTTCATCATGAAATCGCCGTCGCCGGCAATCCCGAGCACCTTGCGGTCCGGGTGCACGAGATGCGCGGCGATCACGCCGGGCAGCGGCAGCCCCATGGAACAGAACCCGTTCGGAATCAGGCAGGTGTTGGGCTCATGGCAGTGGTAGTAGCGCGCGGTCCACATCTTGTGGGCGCCGACGCCGGACAACAGGATGTCCTCAGGACCCAGGGCCTGGCGGACATCCCAGATCGCCTTCTGCGGCCGGATCGGCCCGTCCCCATCGTCGTTCGCATGCTCGCGGAATTCGGCAAGCATGCGCTGGCGGACATCGGCCTGCACGGCGAAGTCGTAGTCGGGCACTCCGTCGCGTTCGAAGCGCTCGTTGAGCATCCACAGGCAATGGGCCAGATCGCCGATCACCTCGACCTCGGGATGGTAGTCACGGTCGATCTCTGCCGGTTCGAAGTCGATGTGGATCACCGCGCAGCGGTCCCCGCCCAGGTTCCAGCGACTGGGCGGATACTCCACCATGTCGTAACCCAGGGTGATGACGACATCCGCGGCCTCGATCGCGTCGACGACGTAGTCACGCTGACCGAGCCCGATGGTGAACAGCGAGTACGGCGCATCCATGTCGACGGCGCCCTTGCCCATGAACGTGCTCATCACGCCGATACCGGTCTGCTCGCAGAGCCGGCGCAGCTGGCGCGACGCCCGTCGACGGATCGCTCCGTTGCCGGCGATGATCACCGGTGATCTGGCATTGCGCAGCAAGTCGTAGGCCCGATCGACGATCTTGTCATCCGGCACCGGCCGGCGGAACCGGCGCGGCTCGACCGGCTGTGTCGTTGCCTCGCGCTTGGCGATGTTCTCCGGCAGTTCGATCAGCACGGCGCCGGGCTTTTCACGCCGCGCGGTGCGCACCGCCTTGCGAACGATCTCCGGCACCGCATCCGGCTCGGTGATCGTCTGCGCCCACTTGGTGACCGGCTCGTACATGCCGACCACATCCATGATCTGGTGGCTTTCCTTGTGCTGGCGGGCCGTCGCGCCCTGCCCCGTGATGCACAGCAACGGCGCGCGGTCCATGTTGGCGTCGGCGACGCCGGTGAGCAGGTTGGTGGCACCGGGTCCGAGTGTTCCCAGGCAGCCGGCCGGATTCCCGGTCAGGCGTCCGTAGACCTCCGCCATGAAGGCCGCCCCCTGCTCGTGGCGGGTCAGGACGAACTGGATGCTGGAACCCTCGAGCGACAGCATGAAGTCGGCGTTCTCCTCACCCGGAACGCCAAAGATGTATTCGATGCCTTCCTGTTCCAGACACCGCACCAGCAGATCGGACGTTTTCACCCCTCGCACTCCCTGTATCGAACCAGACCTCGATGTTGGTCGATCACGGTACACAACTCCGGCGACAACGCTGGTGGCACGGGCGGCCTGGACGTGACGACGGACACATCCTCGGCGCCGCATTCCGGCGGTGACGGAGAATCAACCGCCCGGGGTATCGGACGGGAGGGTCTCGGGTGTCACCTCCGGCTCCGATTCGCCCACCGGCTCCTCCGGCTGCGCGGTTTGTTCGTCGGGGGGCACCGCCTGCGGAGAGATGCCGTCACTTTCCTCGGACTCTTCCTCCGGGGCGTCCTCTCCATCCATGCGCGGCGATGACTCCTCGGCGCGCTCCGGTGGTGGCCGTTCGATCTCGGAGGCGTCATCCTTTTTCTCGACATCCGTCGTGGCATCCACCTCGGGATCGGGCACCTCCCGCGCCGCCTCTTCCTGCACGGCTTCCTCGGTGGTCTGGATACCGATCCGAAACGCGGCGAAACCCGGCATCACCACCTGGTTCAGCGCCATGCCCAGCACACGTCCCCGATAAGGCGATCGGATTTCGTGACGCACGTTGGTCAACGGATCGGTGACGGTTCCCATCACCGTCCCCTCGCTGACGACATCCCCGACCCGTACCAGCGTGAGCAGGATGCCGCCGTGGTCGGACCGCACCCAATACGACTCGTAGAACACCGGCTGCGGGGTCGACCAGCGCCGCTCGCGTTCGATCATTCCCAACTGATGCATCAGCGTTTCAATACCGCGCACGCCCTGATCCACCTGTGATGGCTCCAAGCGCAGCGGCTCACCCGCCTCCAGCGTCACCGCGGGAATGCCCGCGTCCACGGCCGCGCGGCGCAGCGTGCCCTTGGCGCCCTCGGTGTGCAGCACCGCGATGCCGCCGAATCCGCGGCTGAGTTCGACCACTTCGGGCTTGGTCAGATCAGCCCGCAGTTGCGGCAGATTGGTGCGGTGAAACGAACCGGTGTGCAGGTCGGCGAGCTGATCGCAATGCTCGATCACCTCGGTGAAGAATGACTGCGCGACGCGCGAGGCCAGACTCCCCGTGGGTGACCCCGGAAAGTATCGGTTGAGATCACGCCGGTCGGGCAAATAGCGCGAATTGCGCTGGAACCCGGCCAGGTTGACGATGGGCACGCCGATAACCGTGCCCGACAGGGTCTTGGGATCCAGCGAATGGACCACGCGACGAATGATCTCGATCCCGTTGAGTTCATCACCATGCACGGCACCGGTCAGACACAGCACCGGGCCGGGGTTGGCGCCATGCGAGACCAGCACTGGTGTCGCGCCACCAAGCTGGCCGAAGTGGTAGCTCGCGGTCCACGCGAGCTGACGCCAGGTGCCTGGCTGAACCTCCTGTCCCAGCAGCGGGAAGGGTTGGACCCCTTCGGGCTCCGGCTCCGGCGCGGGCACCGACGTGTCCTCGGCAGTGTCCTCCGGCGTCGGTGAGGCGGCGCTCTCCGCTGGCGCGGCCGGCTGTTCCGCGGAATCCGGCGGCGCCACCTGCCCGGCGACGTTGTCGTCCGGGGGCGTCGGAGGCTGGGCGTCAGCAGGGAATCCCATGACCCCGAGTGCGGCGGTGATCACGACGATGGCAAGGCGATTACTCATTCTGCTCCAAGCTATCAAGCTCCTGTCCGGCACGCGAGCAGCCAGGGGCTACCGATGCGGGCCGTGCGACTTTAACGGCGATTGCCTAGACTGATACGCAGGCACTCAACAGACGCCCGACATCATGCGATGGTTCCTCGCGACCGCGATTGTGGCCGGTCTGGTTTCCACCTCCGACGCGCTCGCCGACAGCCGCACACCCGGAAAAGTAATCGCCGGCTGGGTGGAAAAGGTCACGGTCAAACCCTGGGACGTGGTGGTTTCCGCCAAGCTGGATACCGGCGCGCTCACCTCCTCGATTCACGCGGAAGCGATCGAACGCTTCACCAGGGACGACGAAAAATGGGTGCGCTTCACCCTGGTCCTGGAGGACGAGGATGACGAGGTGCATCGCATCGAAACCGAACAACCTCTGGCGAGAAACGTCCGGATCAAGGACCATGACGACCCCAGCGCGCGTCGTGCGGTCGTCGAACTGGAACTGTGCTTCGATGGACGCAGGCATCGCACCCAGTTTTCGCTGGCCGATCGAGGCGACTTCATCTACCCGGTCCTGCTGGGCCGTCGTTTCATGGAAGATGTCGCCGTGGTGGATCCGGAAGCAACGTTCCTGACGCAGGCTCGTTGCGAGTGAACCACGTTGTCCCGGAAGGTGTTGACGAGTCGATGACAAAAAGTCGGGTAACCCCGGGAATGCCACCGGATCACTTCATGACGCGGTCCGCCGCATTGACGAGAGCAGCTTGTTGAGAAACCTGCCTGTTTGGATTATCGCCGCGCTGCTGATGGCCGCCGGCGCGGCCATGTGCGCGTACAAGGTCCGGGCGCTGGGCCTGCCCCTGTTGCCGAGCACGGATACCGCGGTGTGGACGGTGGAGGCGCGCGCCGCATTCCGGGCGCGGGGCGGACCGGTCAAGGCCACGTTGCTCATCCCCAAACAGCCTCCGGGGTTCGAGCATCTCGACGAGCACTACATTTCCAACGGGTTCGGCGTGACCCAGGAAGCCAGCGGCCTCAACCGCGCGGCGCTGTGGGCGGTGCGCAGGGCCAACGGAACCCAGGCGGTCTACTACCGACTGACCGTCTACGAAACCGACACTGACAACCCGACGCACCAGGACCCCTTCCCGGGCTATCCGCGCGTTCCGGACTACGGCGAATCCACGCAGGCGGCCGTCAACGCCTTGCTGAACGAGGTGCGCTCCGAATCCGCCGACATCGCCACCTTCGCCCGCGCGCTGATCGCACGCATGAACCGCGAAGGCGCCAATCCGTCGGTGGACAGCCTGCGAACCGGGGGCGACAGCCCCGGCGCCTGGGCGCAATGGCTCGTCGACGTGCTGGCCGGCGCGCGCATCCCCGCCCGCGTGATCTGGGGCCTGCCGCTGGTCGACGGCACGCGTGATGCCACCCTGGTGCCGTACATCGAGGTCCACAACGAGCAGCGCTGGATTCCGATGTCACCGGAGACGGGCAAGGTCGGCCTGCCGGACGACTTCCTGGTGTGGCGTATCGGCAACGATCCGCTGCTCGCCGTGGATGGCGGCGCCCAGCCCGACGTGCGGTTCTCCGTCACCCGCAGCCAGCGCCAGATCGTCTCCATCGCCCGGGACCGGGCCCGGCAGCACGGATCGCTGGTGCTGGACTACTCGCTGTTCTCGCTGCCCGTGCAGACGCAGAACGTCTATCGCGTTCTGCTGACCGTCCCGCTGGGCGCCTTTCTGGTCGTCCTGCTGCGCAACGTGGTCGGGGTCAAGACCTTCGGGACCTTCATGCCCATCCTGATCGCACTGGCCTTCCGGGAGACCAAGCTCATCTGGGGCATCGTGCTGTTCACCCTGATCGTTGCGCTCGGATTGGGTCTGCGCTTCGCACTGGAGCGACTCAAGCTGCTACTGGTACCGAGACTGGCCTCCGTCCTGATCATCGTCATCCTGCTGATGCTGCTGGTCAGCCTGGTCAGTCACCACCTCGGCATGGACCGCGGGCTGTCGATCGCCCTGTTCCCGATGGTGATTCTGGCGATGACCATCGAACGCATGTCGCTGGTCTGGGAAGAGCATGGCGCCTGGGAAGCCATTCTCCAGGGTGGTGGCAGCCTGCTGGTCGCCGCGGCCGGGTTCCTGGTGATGAGCAACCCGCTGCTGACCCACCTGGTCTTCGTGTTCCCGGAACTGCTGCTGGTACTGCTCGGTGCCTGCCTGATTCTCGGCCGCTACACCGGCTACCGGCTCTCGGAATTCTGGCGCTTCAGGGCCGTGTTGGCAGGCAAGGACCAGTGATGCGCTGGCCGGGCACGATTCTGCGCGAGGCCGGTATTCTGTCGATGAATCAGCGTAATGCTGATTACATCATGCTGAACAACAAGCGCCGGCTTTACCCCCTGGTCGACGACAAGCTCAAGACCAAGGAGCTGGCGCAACAAGCCGGTATCGCGGTGCCGGAGCTTTACGGCGTGGTGAAGACCGAGCACGCCATCGGTGATCTGGAAGACCTGCTGGGTGAGCACCGCTCCTTCGTGGTCAAGCCCGCGCACGGAAGCGGCGGCAACGGCATTCTCGTCATCACCGACCGCCGCCAGAGCCGCTATGTGAAAGCCAGCGGTTCGATGATGTCAGCGGACGATCTCAACCATCACATCTCCAACATCCTGTCCGGCATGTTCAGCCTGGGTGGCATGCCGGATCACGCGATGGTCGAGTACTGCGTGCAATTCGATCCGATTTTCGAGGATGTCGCGTTCCAGGGCGTTCCCGACATCCGCACGATCGTGTTTCGCGGGGTGCCGGTCGCATCAATGGTCCGCCTGCCGACGCGTGCCTCCGACGGCAAGGCCAATCTGCATCAGGGCGCGGTGGGTGCCGGCATCGACATGGCGACGGGTCTGACGCAGTCCGGCGTGTGCCAGAACGCCCGCGTGACCACGCACCCCGACACCGGCGCGCCGCTCGCCGGCATCAGCATCCCCGGCTGGGACAAGCTGCTGCTGCTGGCCGCCCGATGCTACGACCTCGCGGCGCTCGGCTATCTGGGTGTCGACGTCGTGCTGGACCGGGAGCACGGTCCCCTGGTGCTTGAGCTCAATGCCCGGCCGGGACTGTCCATTCAGCTGGCGAACCGGCGCGGCCTGCTACCGGCGCTGAAGGCGATCGAACGGATGAAGACGATCCCGACCAGCGCTGACGAGCGTGTCGCGCTCGGGCTGGACTTGCTTGTACGCCACGCACCGTCATAATTCCCGCTGACCGCCATCCGGCTGATCCCGGCCTGCGCGGCTTCAACCATCAGATGGGCGGATCGGGTGCGTTACTGCCGCCGGATATCGCCTCGAACAACGAAAATCTGCGTGCGGATTCCGAGGAACTCATGAAGAAAAGCCTGATCGGCCTTGTCACCGCCATCACCTTCATTCTCACGGGCTGCGGGGCCTCCGGCGACCCAATCGAAGTCGACAACGGCTGGGTTCGCGCAATGCCGCCCGGTGCCAAGATGACCGCCGGGTATGTCACGGTGACCAACAACGGCAAGGGCGAACTGCGGGTGCTCGGCGCATCCAGCCCGTTCTTCGGACGCATCGAAATGCACACCACGGTGATGGACGACGGCGTGCAGAAAATGCGCATGGTCGACGGCTACAAGATCGCACCAGGCGAATCGCTGGAACTGAAGGCCGGCAGCGATCATCTGATGATGCGCTTTCCCCGCGACCTCGAGACCGCCGGCGGACAGATCCCGGTATCCATGGCCTTTCGCACGACCGACGGCGAACTGGTCTCCATCGAATCCACGTTCGAACTGCGGCAGTCCGCTCCGAACTGAATCCTGTCCATCCGCAGGGGTAACGTCCCGCCCCTTCGGGTTGCCCATCCAGGAGCGTCACGCGCGTAGAATTCGCGCATGCATCTGGTCACCCTCCTCTCCAGCCTGATCGCGCTGCTGTTCGGGCCGCTGGCCTACGCCTGGCTTAGCCGCCAGCGTCGTCTCAGCGCGGTCCTCGACGGGTTCGTGTTCGTCAGCATCGCCGGGATCGTCCTGCTTGAGGCGCTACCCGACGCGGTCGCGCACGGCGGCGTTCTCGCCTGGCTGGCGCTGGCCATCGGCATGTTCGGGCCAACCCTCGCGGAATCACTGCTGCACCACGCCGCCCGCGAGACCCATCTGGTCACCCTGCTGCTGGGCGGGCTCGGGCTGATCCTTCACGCGACGGTAGACGGCGCCGCCCTGTCGGAACCTGCCCATGCCGGCCCGGCACTGGCGCTGGCCGTCGTGCTGCACCGTATCCCGGTCGGCCTGGCGATCTGGTGGCTGGTCCGTCCAACCTTCGGGGTGCGGGCCGCCTGGGTGACGCTGGTCCTGATGCTGATCGGCACCACGGTCGGCTACGGGATGGGCGGTGACGTCATCGCGCATGGCACCACACCGGGCCTAGCGATCTTCCAAGCCTTCATCGCCGGCTCGATTCTGCACGTGGTGTTCAACAAGCCCCATCTTGGCGACCGCTACGCGGTGGATTCGCATGATCACATTCCGCCGCGCTTCGAGGGCCTGGGCAACGTGCTCGGTCTGGGGGTCGTGCTCGCCGTGGCGCTGCTGCACGGCGACGCCGGTCACGAGTCGTCCGTTGAACTGCCCTGGGCACGGTTGCTGGATCTGACGTTGATCAGCGCGCCGGCACTGCTGCTCGGTTTCCTGCTCGCCGCCGCACTAGGCACCTGGCTGCCCGAGGCGCCAGTGCGCTGGCTGCAGCGCGGACCCGCCCTCAGGCAGGCCTGGCGAGGCATGTTGTTCGGACTGCCGCTACCGGTTTGCAGCTGCGGCGTGCTTCCCGTTTATCGCACCCTGATCCGGCGTGGCGTGCCCGGCTCCGCCGGCATCGCCTTTCTGGTCGCGACGCCCGAACTGGGCCTGGATGCGATCCTGCTCTCCCTGCCGCTGCTGGGCGATTCGATGACGCTGGCGCGAGTGGTCGCCGCTGCAATTCTGGCCCTGCTCGTCGGCTGGTGGGTCGGGCCGAAAATCGTCGCGGCATCGCAAGACCACCACGACCATGACGCCTGCTGCGGATCGGACGCGGATGCGCCCGAGCAGCAAGCCACCGCATGGACGCGGTTCCGGGACCAGCTCGATGAGCTGGTGCGCGCAACCGGCCCGTGGCTGATCGTCGGTCTCGTACTGGCCGCGATCGCCGAACCCCTGCTGGAGCAAGCCCCGTTCATGGCATGGCCCGGCGCGGTGCAGGTGCTTTTCTTCGCAGTGATCGGGATTCCGATCTACGTCTGCGCCTCGGGCGCGACGCCGATCGTCGCGATTCTGCTTGCCGGTGGTCTGTCACCCGGCGCCGGACTGGCGTTCCTGCTGTCGGGACCGGCCACCAACGTCGCGAGCTTCGGCCTGCTGCGCAATCTGCATGATCGCGCCACCGCGATCCGTTTCGCCGTGGCGATGATCGCCGGAGCGGTCGTGCTGGGATTACTGACCAACGCCATGCTCGACGAGGGCGGACGCTTTGTCGCCGAGGAGCTGCAACATCAGGGCGGCAACTGGATGCAGTGGCTCAGCCTGCTGCTGCTGGGCGTGCTGGTGGGTGCTGCCGTATTGAATCAGGGAGCCCGGCGCTTTTTCGCCGAGGGACTGCGGGGCGAACACGCCCCGCACTCCCATCAGCACTGAGACCGGATTCAGGCAGCCGCGTCGACGGCGGGCGCGGACCTGGTCTTCGCTTCCTGCTGCAACAGGCTGATCGCATCGGCCAGCGGCAACGTCTGCTGTTGCTTCTGTCCCAGCCGCCGGATCGTGACCTTGCCGGCCTCCGCCTCATTGCGGCCCAGCACGAAGATCGCGGGAATCTTCTGGTGGCTATGCTCGCGGATCTTGTAGTTGATCTTCTCGTTGCGAATGTCCAACTCGGCACGAAGACCGGCCGCCTTCAACGCATCGACGACCTGCCGGGCATAGTCATCCGCATCGGAGACGATGGTCGCGACAACCACCTGCACCGGTGACAGCCAGAACGGCAGCGCGCCGGCGTATTGCTCGATGAGGATGCCGATGAAGCGTTCCAGCGAACCGAG
>NZ_CAXFCL010000114.1:0-5869 GCF_964000955.1 uncultured Abyssibacter sp. | reverse complement strand
CGTCGGGTCCATCCGCGCGGCGCGGCGCCGGTCCAGCGGCCAGAACGCCAACTCGAACAATGCGCGCCCCGACTCCAGCCCCAGCGTGGGATAAATCGCGTCCGCGGTCTCGTCCGGCAGACCGTTGAACGCGTATCGCCTGGCCTGATCGACCGTGAGCCCGTGGGGCTTGTTCCAGAATCCCCAGTCGAGCAGCCGGCGCCAGAACACCCGCAGCGTGCGCGCATTGACGGCTAGCACGCCCGCCGGCGCCGCGGGCGTCAGCAGGATCATTGCCTGCGTCTCGATACGGCTGGCGAGAATCTGCGCGATGACGCCGCCCATGCTATGCCCCAGCAGGATCGGCGGACTGGGCAGATTCAACTGATGGATCACGCCCTGCACATAGTCGACATAGTCCAGCAGGCTGGCGCGCCCCAGCGCCTCGCCGGCGTCGTCCTCCCCTGGCTTGCCATGAAACGGCAGGGTTGGCGCGTGCACGCGAAACCCGGCGTCCCGCAGCGCGGCCGCCACCGCGTTTAGGTGCTCGCCCCGGCACCACATGCCGTGAATCAGCACGACATCGCGCCTCATGAACGCCCCTCCGGCGCGGTCACTTCATCCATGGTCTCGTCCAGTTGTTCTCGCAAATTGCGCGGGCGGCGGGCACTGCGCTGCGCCGGCCCAGCCCGGCAAGACGCTACATCATCACCGATCCGTCGTGAATGACGCAGGTTTTCGCCGCTGTCGTGATCGGACACACTGCGCTCCAGACTTGTCATGGAAATGCCGGATGCGGGTAACGGTCATCGGCGCGGGCGCCGTCGGAACGGTGCTGGCCGCGCATCTGGTGCGGGCCGGACACGCGGTCAAGCTGGTCATCCGCGACGAGGACGTGCCGGCCATGCAAAGCGTGCGGCACCTGCGCGTGGACCGCGTCACCGGCGGCCCGCCACTAACCGTCGACAAGCCGGCGCTGGCGACCGGGGTCGACCTCGACGCCGCCGACGCCGCCTTCATCTGCGTCAAGCACCCCGATCTGCGCGGCGTGCTGGATGCCTTCGGCGATGCCGTGCCTGCGCATTGCGCGGTGCTGCCCTGCCAGAACGGCGTTGGCGCGACCCAGCGGATCCGCCAGCGGTTTCCCGCCATAGAGCCGGTGGCCGCCACGGTGATGTTCAACGCGCAGACCCTGCAACCGCTGCATGCGCGCGTCACCACCGAACCCACGCTGCTGATGCGAACGGCCGACGCCCGGCTGCTGTCCCTGTTCCGGGACACCGGCCTGCGGGTGCGACGCGTCCGCGGCGAGGGTGCCGCCTGGGGCAAGCTGCTGATCAATCTGGCCAACGCGATCTGCGCACTGACGCACGCCACGTTTCATGACGTGCTGCACAATGCCGACCTGAGGACCTGCTTCCTGGCCGCGCTCGATGAGGCGGTGGATGTACTGGACGCCACCGACGCGCCCTATCGGCTGCCGGCGTCACTGCCCTACGCGGCCTACCGGCGGATGCTGCAGCTGACGCCGTCACTGGCTCTGCGCGCTTCGGCGTTTCACCGAACGGCGTCACCCCACGCCTACCCGTCCATGGTGGCTGACATGCTGTCCGCGCGGCCCACCGAAGTGACGCAGCTCAACGGAGAGATCTGCCGTCTGGGTGAACTCTGCGGCCGCCCCACCCCGATCAACGCGCGGATCACCCGCATGATCCAGGAACGCGAAGAACGCCTACCCGCCCAGTTCCTGTCGCCGAGCGAGCTGCGTCAGGCGCTGGCGTTGGAGGACTGATCCCGGCGACTGGACTCGGGTTCACGCGGTGGCGAGGCGTACTCGACACGGTTTCGGCCGGCGGACTTTGCCGCGTACAGCGCGGAATCGGCGGCGGCCAGCGCATCGGACAACGTCACAGCTCCACGCGGGACGAGCTGGGTGCATCCGATACTCACCGACAGCGGACGGCCCCCCGGGTGCTCCAGATCGATGTCGACCACGGACTGACGGACACGCTCCGCCTGGTCCCTGGCCGCTCCCGGCGACAGGTCGTACCAGATCACCGCGAATTCCTCGCCGCCGACGCGTCCGATCAAATCCATCGGTCGACGCCCTGCCTGCGCCCGCAGCACATTGGCGAGATCCCTGAGCACCCGATCGCCCGCGGCGTGGCCCCAGGCATCGTTGAGCAGCTTGAAGTGATCGATGTCGATCATCGCCACCCCCACTGACAAACCGCCGCGCCGGGCGGTGGCCCAGATGCGCTCGGCGTCGACATCAAACCCGCGCCGGTTGCGCAGCTGCGTCAGTGGATCGCGCACGGAGCGCAGCAGATAAAGGCCCTCGGACAGGAAATTCCGCCGCAGCACCCACTCCTGCACGAAGCCACCGGCCAGGGAGACCGCCGCGAACGCGGTGACGTTGAAGACCTCCAGCATCGTGCCCGTGGTCAGGCGGGCAAAGACCATATCGCGCAGCATCAGCGCGCCGAGAATGCCCAGCACGCAGAGCAGCGCCACGGGAAACCGTCGTGCGGCGAGGATCGGGATCAGCACCACCACGAGTTCGATCAACGGGAAGGGAAACACGCCGCCGTGGTGCCGGTAGATCATCGGCAGCAGCAGCCCGGCGAGCGACAGCACACCGATGACGCTGTAAGCCGCGATATCCATCCGCCGCTCCGAGCCGGCGCTGGTGAGCGTCCAGTAGGCGTTGAGCAGCACCGGCGTCAGCACGCCGCAGAGCAGCACGGCCTGCCAGCGCAGCGCGGTGGCCGGGGGGTTCAGCACGAAGCTGGAAAGCAGCTGCGCGGCCGCGACCAGAATCAGTCCCGCGACACAGGCGAGCCGCAGATGATGAATCAGATACGACCGCAGGTACCGCCGGAACGGTTTTTCCAGGGCCGGCACGAACTGCAAGTCCCCGAAACCCCGCTCGAGTTGCGCGAGCAGCAACGATTCAGGCAGTTGAGTCCTCAAATCCGGCCCGGAGGCGGACGAAAGCGAGTTCGGGTCGGTCATCGCATCCTTGCCAAGGTTTCGAGCAGGTTCCGTGCTCGCCCCTCTTTGAAAGGCATCGTTGCACGGTCGCTCACGAACCGTCTAGCCTGCAAAGATGCGTACCCTCCTGCTGATCAGCGCCTGCTGCCTAATGATGTCCAGCTTTCCCGTCTCCGGCGGCGACCGGGTGACCGGCCAGCCCTTTGCCACCCGCTCCGAGGTCATCGCCCGCCACGGTATGGCCGCGACCAGTCAGCCACTGGTCACCCAGGTGGCGCTGGACGTGCTCAAGTCCGGCGGCAACGCGGTGGATGCGGCCATCGCCGCGAACGCCGCGCAGGGGCTGATGGAGCCCGTGGGCAACGGCATCGGCGGTGACTTGTTCGCCATCGTCTGGGATGCGGAAAGCCAGGCGCTCTACGGACTCAACGCCAGCGGCCGCTCGCCGCGGGATCTGAGTCTGCAATGGTTTCTCGATCAGGGTTACGAATCGATCCCGTCCTACGGCCCGTTGCCGGTGTCGGTGCCGGGCTGCGTCGACGGCTGGTTCGAGCTGCACCAACGCTTCGGCTCGATGCCGATGTCGGAGCTGCTGGACCCGGCCATCCGCTACGCCCGCGAAGGCTTTCCGGTCACCGAGCTGATCGCCTACTACTGGGACCGGTCGGTTCCGCGACTGTCGCAGTACCCCGGCTTCACCGAACAGTTCACGATCGACGGCCAAGCACCCCGCAAGGGGGAGATCTGGCGCAACCCCGGCCTGGCCAACACGCTGGCAAAGATCGCCGGTGGCGGTCGTGACGCGTTCTACACCGGCCCGGTCGCCAAGACCATCGCCGACCATGTGCAGGCGCAGGGCGGCTTTCTCAGCGAGGCCGATCTGGCCGCCCATCGTTCCGAATGGGTGGAACCGGTCTCCACGGACTACCGCGGCCACACCGTCTGGGAGCTGCCGCCGAACACGCAGGGTGTCGCCGCCCTGCAGATGCTGAACATTCTCGAAGGCTACGACCTGGCCGCGGCCGGCTTCGGCAGTCCCGAGCACATCCACTGGTTCACCGAGGCGAAGAAGCTCGCGTTCGAGGACCGGGCCCGCTACTACACCGACCCCGACTTCGCCGACATCCCGCTGGACCGGCTGCTGAGCAAGGACTACGCGAAGCGGCAACTCGCGCGCATCCGCGACGATGTCGCCGCCAAGGCCTACCCCGACCCTGCCAGCCTGCAATCCGGAGACACGATTTACCTGACCGTCGCCGACGAGGCCGGCAACATGGTGTCGCTGATCCAGTCCAACTACCGGGGCATGGGCAGCGGCATGACGCCACCGGACCTGGGCTTCATCCTGCAGAACCGTGGCGAACTGTTCGCGCTGGACCCGCAGCATGCCAACCGCTTCGAACCCGGCAAGCGGCCGTTCCACACGATCATCCCGGCCTTCATCACCAAGGACGGCAAGCCCTGGATCAGCTTCGGACTGATGGGCGGCGCGATGCAGCCGCAAGGCCATGTGCAGATCGTGACCAATCTGATCGACTTCGGCATGAACCTGCAGGAAGCCGGTGACGCCCCGCGGATCTATCACGAAGGCAGCTCCAGTCCGACGGGCGAGACGATGACCGATGGCGGGCGGCTTTATCTGGAGTCCGGCTTCGACTACTCGACCGTCCGCGCGCTGATGGACCGCGGCCACCGGGTCGGGACCGCGCGCGGTCCCTACGGCGGCTACCAGGCGATCCTGCGCGATCCGGAGTCCGGCGTGTACTACGGCGCCTCCGAATCCCGCAAGGACGGCCAGGCGGCCGGCTACTGACGGAGCACGCCGGTCCATGTCATTCGCCGCGTCCAAGGATCCGGACCACCGCATCCGCCCGATCGACTGGCTGATGCTGCTGCTGGCCATCGTCTCGATCGGCCTGCTCGCCTACGAGACCTGGTGGAACACCAGCGAGGCCACGCGCGAGCTGATCATCACCGCGGATGTCGCGATCTGCGCCATTTTCGCCGCCGAGTTCGTCTGGCGCTGGCGGGCCTACGGCTTCAACCGCCGCTTCCTGTTCGTGAACTGGTACGAAATCCTCGGGATGATCCCGGTCTCCCATCCGGCGATTCGCGGATTCCGGCTGTTCCGCATCATCCGCATCCTCATCCTGTTCTCGCGCTTCGGCATGGCCGCCGACCGTGCGTTCGGGGAAACCTTCACCCACAACCTGCTGAACCGGTTCCGCCAGGCCGTGGTCAACCTGATCGGTGGCGCGGTGACGGTTTACGTGCTTGATGAAGTCGCCGACGTGCTGGACAAGGGCACGTACACGCATAACGTCGCCCGGGCCCTGACCAAGCATACGGACCATATCGAGACCGCCGTGCGCGAATCGCTATACGCCGACCCCAGTCTGGGCCGCCTGCGCCGGTTGCCGTTCTTCGACGCCATCGTCTCGACCAGCACCCAGGTGACGCAACGGGTGATCATCGAATTCCTGCAAAGTGAACACACGGACGGCCTGGTCGCGGACATCCTCAAGGAAAACCTGGAGCAGATCCGCATGGCCGTGCTCGCCCGCGAGGACCAGCGCGAACTGGACCGGCGCGCGGGCCTCGATCACCACGAGACGCATTGAAGCGAGGGCTGATCATCGGGTTGTCGGTGCTGCTGGCGGGCATCGCGGTCTGGTTGTTCCTGAGCACGAACACCTTGGGCGATCCGAGCCCGGCATCGTCGGCCACCTCACCCACCAGCGGAACGCAGGCACCGGCGGCCCAGCCGACGGGCGCCACGGCTGCATCACGCGATACCGACGCGCCGGATCCGTCCGCGGCCGGCGAAACCGCCGCGAGCAACGCCTGGCCGCTGCACCGCCGTCTGCACAACAGCGACGATCTGTTCGCCCTCGCG
>NZ_CAXFCL010000113.1:0-2255 GCF_964000955.1 uncultured Abyssibacter sp. | reverse complement strand
TCTCGGCGCTCGCGATGAGCATCATGATCAGCAACGAGTGGGTTGTGCCGCTGTTGCTGCGGGCCCGACGCGATGTGCGCAACCGGCGCCTGGACTCGGTGATCCTGAACATTCGCCGCAGCGTCATCGCGGTGGTCATCCTCGGCGCCTACGGCTTTCATCTGCTGGCCGCGGATACCCGCAATCTCGCCGGACTGGGGCTGCTGGCCTTCGTCGCCGTGGCCCAGCTGGCACCGGCCTTTCTGCTGGGCCTGATCTGGCGGGGCGCCGCGGCCCGTGGCGCGATCATCGGGCTCGCGGCCGGTTTCACCATCTGGTTCTGCTGGCTGGCCTTGCCGATGATTATCCCCGCCGCGATGGCGAGCGCGGAGACCGCGACGCATCTGGGCTTTGGTTCCGTCACCGTCGCGACCTGGTTGTCGCTGGGCGTGAATCTGCTGCTGTTCGTGACGGTTTCGCTGGTCACCCGCCGCTCGGTCGTGGAGCAGTCGCAGGCCAACAAGTTTTGTCGCCGCGATTTCGGACAATCGCAGCCGGCGGATACGACCATCTCGGCGCGGGTGCAGGATGTGCTGTTCCTGCTGGATCGCTTTGTCGGCGAGGTGCGCACGTCGCAGGTCGTCCGCCAGGTCGAACAGGCGATGGGCGCGCCGCTGTCGCCGATGCGGCGGGCGAGTCCGGAACTGCTGGACGCCGCGGAGCGACAGCTCGCCGGCGCTGTTGGCAGTACCTCGGCCAGGATGGTGCTGGACAGCGCCCTGAAGGACATCGAACTGTCCATCGAGGAGGTCGCCACCATCCTCGACGGGACACGCGAGGATTTGCGGCTCAGCCGCCGTCTGTTGCGTGCCACGCTGGACAACGTCAATCACGGTGTCAGCGTCATCGACAACGACCTGCGCATCGCGGCCTGGAACCAGCGCTATCTGGATCTGTTCCAGTACCCGCCCGGCCTGATCACCGTGGGGCGTCCGCTGGAACAGGTCATCCGCTACAACGCCGAGCGGGGGCTGTGCGGTCCGGGTGATCCGGAGGAGCACGTCCGCAAGCGCCTGGAACGCATTCGCTCCGGCAACACCCATCGCTACGAGCGGACGCGGCCGGATGGCACGGTGATCGAGATGCAGGGCAAGCGTCTCCCCGGCGGTGGCTATGTCACCAGCTTCGCCGACATCACCGACCACAAGCGGGTGCAGAAGGAATTGCAGGCCGCGAACGAGAACCTCGAGAGCACGGTACGCGACCGCACGCGGGCGCTGGAGCGCGCGAAGCAAGCGGCCGAATGGGCCAATCGCAGCAAGTCCCAGTTTCTCGCGGCGGCCAGCCACGATCTGATGCAGCCGATCAGCGCGGCGCGGCTGTTCGCGTCATCGCTGATCGAGCAGGCCGAATCGGACCAGGCGCGCCAGTCCGCCGAGCACATCGCCTCCGCGCTGGACAGCGCCGAGGCGGTGCTGAGCGATCTGGCGGAAATCAATCGCCTGGATGCCCGCCGTGTACCGGTGCGCGAGGACGTGTTCTCGCTCAAGGAGGTTCTGCTGCCGCTGATCGAGGAGTTCCGGCCGGTCGCGGCGGAACGGGGTATCGAGCTGCGCGTGCGGCTGCCGGATGTCCACATCCGCTCGGATCGCTTGCACCTGCGCCGCATCGTGCAGAACTACCTGTCCAACGCGTTGCGCTACACGGCCAAGGGCACGGTGCTGCTGGGCACGCGGCGTGCGGGTGATGCCACCCGCATCGCCGTCTACGACACCGGCCCGGGCATCGCGGAGGATCAGCTCGAGGAAATCTATGTCGAATTCCAGCGGCTGCCCGTCGCCGACGCGCAGTCCGGCAAGGGGCTGGGGCTGGGGCTCGCGATCGTGCAGCGCATGGCCAAGCTGCTCCGGCATCCCATCGGCGTGCGGTCGACGCCGGGGCAGGGCTCGGTGTTCTGGATCGACGTGCCCCGATCCGAGCCGCGCGAGGCCGTGGCGACGGTCGAGCCGGCGGCGCCGACCCAGGTGCTCTCGGGCATGCGGGTGCTTTGCGTGGACAACGAGGAGCCGATTCTCGCCGGCCTGAATCAGCTCCTGCTGGGCTGGGGCGCCGACACCGTGACCGCGGCAAACGGCGCCCAGGCGCTGGAGCGCTGTCCCCAGGCGCCGGATGTCGCAATCATCGATTACCGGCTGGACAGCGAGCTGGGTACGCGGTTGATCGGATCACTGCGCCAGGCCTGGCAGGTGGAGGCACCCGCAGTGCTGATCACCGCG
>NZ_CAXFCL010000112.1:0-5069 GCF_964000955.1 uncultured Abyssibacter sp. | reverse complement strand
ACGGAGCTGGACGAGCGGATTCGCGCGCTGGAGCAGCTTCGGGATCAGCTGACCGATTGCATCGGATGCGGGTGTTTGTCGATTGATCGGTGTCCGTTGCGGAATCCGGGGGATGCGTTGGGGGAGGGGGGGGCTGGGGCGCAGCTTCTGGTTTCGTCGGACGTTTGAAACCATTCACGTTCGGCCCGCTGGCTCCGCCGCTGTCTGTGCTTCTCGGCTGAGCAAACGGCACGAAAAACCAGGCTCCGCTTCAGCCTCGGGTTGAACTCCGTTGGACGTGGCCGAGCATCGCAGCGGGCGGTGGATCAGTCGGCGCGCAGCGCCGAGCGAGGCAGGGATGCCGAAGCCGTTGCAGTCGGGCCAGGACGGCCCGTCTGCAACGCCCACCGGCTGCGAGAAGCGCAGGGCACCAGCCGCCAAAGGCGGCTGGCCACGTCCCGGGCGCCCTTTCTTTTCGCCGGTTTTCTTTGGGCGTACAAAGAAAATCGGCTCGCCCGGCAGGGCGAAACCCGGCGCATCAAGCACACATGCCCGTGGTGGATGTCGCCACCCTGATTGACCTCACTGACACCATCCCATCAGCGCCCCGGATGTTGCAGTGCGACACCCCCAGGATTACCGTGACGCCCAATTTTTCTTACGACTGGAGCACTCCATGTCCGATCTCCCACGCAAGGTCGCCATCGTCGGCGGCGCACGCATTCCGTTCTGCCGTTCCAACACGGCTTACAGCAACGAGTCCAACCACTCCATGCTCACGGCCACGCTCGACACGCTGGTCGACAAGTACAACCTCGCCGGTGAACGCCTGGGCGAGGTCGCCTCCGGCACGGTGATGCACCTGCGTCCGACCACCTGCATGACACGCGAAGCGGTCATCGCGTCGAAGCTGGCGAACGAAACCCCGGCCTACGACGTGCAGCAGTACTGCGGCACCAGTCTGGAAACCGTGCTCACGGTCGGCAGCAAGATCGCGCTGGGCCAGATCGATTGCGGCATCGCCGCCGGCACGGACACGACGTCCGACGCCGCCGTCGGCGTCAACGAGGGTTTGCGCAAGATCCTGATGGAAGTGAACCGCGCGAAGACCGGTGGTGATCGCCTCAAGGCGCTGATGAAGATTCGCCCCGGTCACATCGTTCCGAACATCCCGTCGAACGCCGAGGCCGCGACCGGCAAGTCCATGGGCCAGCACTGCGAGGACATGGCGCAGGCCTGGGGCATCAAGCGCGAAGACCAGGATCTGCTGGCCTTCACCAGCCACAAGCAGGCCGCCCAGGCCTACGAGGACGGCTTCTACGACGACCTCGTATTCCCGTTCGCCGGCGTGAAACGCGACAACAACATGCGCGCCGACAGCACGCTGGAAAAGCTGGCGTCGCTGAAGACCGCGTTCAGCAAGAGCGAAGACGCGACGCTGACCGCGGCCAACTCCACCCCGCTGACCGACGGCGCCGCCGGCGTGCTGCTCGCCAGCGAGGAATGGGCGAAGTCCAAGGGCCTGCCGATCCTGGCCTACCTGGTCACCAGCGAGACGGCCGCCGTCGACTTCATCAAGGCCGACAAGAGCAGCGACAGCTTCGTCCGCGGCGCCGAAGGCCTGCTAATGGCGCCGGCCCAGGCCGTGCCGCGCATGCTCGGTCGCCTGGGACTGGGGCTTGGCGATTTCGACTTCTACGAAATCCACGAAGCCTTCGCCGCCCAGGTGCTCTGCACGCTGGCGGCCTGGGAGGACGACCGCTTCGCCAAGGAATACCTCGGCATGAACAAGGCGTTCGGCTCCATCGACCGCAGCAAGCTCAACGTCAAGGGCGGCAGCCTGGCGATGGGCCACCCGTTCGCGGCCACCGGCGCGCGCATCGTCGGCTCGCTGGCCAAGATCATCGAGGAGAACAAGGGCGGTCGCGGCCTGATCTCGATTTGCGCCGCCGGCGGCATGGGTGTCACCGCGGTGCTGGAAGGCTGATTCCGGCGCAACAATCGGCGACCTGATGTCGCCCCAAGCGGCCCGGGCTCATCCCCGGGCCGCTTGCTTTGTGGCGCCGTCAATGGCCCAAGCGGGTCATCGTGTCACCATTGATCCGACTGAAAGTTTGTCCCGCCGGATCAGTGAGCTACGATGCGGTTCTGACCGTTCCACGCTGACTGATCCTTGGCCTCGTTTGTCCTTTCCCGCTCGAATGTCGTCATGGCCTCTGGCCCGGCGGGTGCTGTGTGACAACACCCACCGCGGACGCGTCGACTCCCGTTCGCGCCGGTCGCGGTGCGCTCCAGACCATCGACAACACGGTCGCGTTCCTGCGCGAGCACGCCCCCTACGACGAGATTGACGAGGCGCTGCTGCGCGAGGTGCTCCAGCACGCGCAACTCGCCTACTACGCCCAGGGACGGTCCATCATCGGACCGGACGACGGCATTCCCGGGTTCTTCTGCGTCGTCCAGCAGGGTCTGGTCCGGGGCGTGCGTCCCGACGCGGTGGCCGAAGCGCCCGCGCTGTTCGAATCCGGTGCGGGTGAGACCTTTCTCGCCGCCGCGCTGTTCGAAGAGCGTCCAACCCGGACCGCGCATATCGCCGCCGAAGACAGTTTCGTCCTCCAGATTCCGCGCACGCAGTTCCGCGAACTGCTCGACCAAAGCGCGCGTTTCCTGCACTACTGCGAGCGGCGCGCCAGCGTGCTGGTCGAGCGGGCCCGCGAGCAGATGCGCTCGCAGGTCGCCGCCGAACTGCAACGCGCGGCCACGCTGGACACCCGGCTCAACAGCCTGCCCTTGCGCCCGCCGGTGACCTGCCCGCCGGAGACCACCGTCCAGTCGGCGGTCACCACCATGCATGAGGAAAAGGTGGGCAGCATCGTCGTACTGGACGAGGATCGGCGACCGCGCGGAATCTTCACGCTGCATGACCTGCGTCGGATCATCGCCTCCGGTGACGCCGACCTGCGGCAGCCGATCCAGGCCTGCATGACGCCCGACCCCACCGCGGTCGGTGGTTCGCATTCGGTCTTCGACGCCGTCTCGACGATGATGGAACACCACATCGGCCATCTGCTGCTGCTCGAGGATCGACCGGAACACGGCCATGGTCTGATCGGCGTGGTGTCGCAGCGCGAGCTGTTCCTGCAACAGCGCGTGGACATGGTGAACCTGTCACGCACCCTGTCGCGGTGCACGTCGGCCGAGGCGATCGCGGAAGTCCGTCGCCAGATCGGCCGGGTGATCAGCACGATGCTCGCCCATGGCGCCTCGGGCAAACAGCTGACCGGGCTGATCACGCAGCTGAACGACGTCGCCACCCGCCGCGTGCTCGAACTCGCGGAGGACACGTTCGACGACGAACTGCCGCCCTACACCTGGCTGGCGTTCGGCAGTCAGGCACGGGGCGAGCAGACCCTGCACACCGATCAGGACAACGGCCTGCTGTTCGAAGCGGACTCGCCCGGCGAAGCCGCCGCGATGCGGCAGCGCCTGCTGCCCTTTGCCCGGCATGCGAACACGCTGCTCGACGTGGCCGGCTTCCCGACCTGTCCGGGCAACGTGATGGCCGGCAACCCGGAGTTGTGCCTGAGCCGGCAGGAGTGGGTTCACCGCTACCAGGGCATCATCGACACCCAGTCACCCGAGGCGCTGCTCAAGGCCTCGATCTTTCTCGATCTGCGCGTGATCGCCGGCGACGAACAGTCGCTGCAGCACGTGACCGATCAGGTGCTTCCGAAAGCCGAGCACAACACCCACTTTCAGCACGCCATGGCGCAGATCGCCCTGGGGTTCAAGCCGGCGCTGGGCATGATTCGCTCGTTCGCGACACAGCGCAGCGACGCCGGCCGCACCCTGGATCTCAAGCGCAACGGCCTGCAAAGCTATGTGGCCGCGGCCCGGACCCTGGCGCTGGCCGAGGGCGTAGCCTGCGCCAACACCGATGATCGCCTCGAGGCGCTTGCCGCCGAGGGCAAGCTGGACGCCCGCGATACCCATGCGTGGATCGAAGCGTTCTCGTTCATGCAGGTGCTGCGCATGCGCGCCCACCAGGAACAACTCGAAGCCGACCTGCCGCTGTCCAACAAGATTGCGCCCGACGCGCTCAATCCGCTGGACCGTCGCATCCTCAAGGAGGCGCTGCGCCAGGCACAGCGGCTGCACGATCGGCTCAAGCTGAATTACCCGTGAGCGCCCTGTTCGACCGCGTCGAGGATGTTGCCGACCGCCTGCTCCACCCCTCGTTCACCGAAAGTCTGGACGGCACGCTGGCGCAACGGATGGTGGTGGTGGACGTCGAGACAACGGGTCTGGACGTGCGGCGTGACGACCTGCTGGCCATCGGCGCCGTCAGCATCGCCGACGGACAGCTGGACCTGTCATCCGGCCATTCAGCGTTGATCGAATCGGACAGCACGCCGTCCGCCGCGAACGTGCTGGTCCACCGGCTCACGCCCCGGCGGCTGCGTCATGCGCATTCCCCGACACAGGCCCTGGAAGACTTTCTCCACTACGCGGGACACGCGCCGATGCTGGCGTATCACGCGCCCTTCGATGCGGCGGTGTTGCGGCGCGCGGTGCTCAAGACCGAGGCCCGAGTGATCCGCCCGGTGTGGCTGGATGTCGCCGAATGGGTACTGCTTGCCAGACCCGAGATCGGGCCGGCGATTCCGTCGCTGGACGATGCGCTGGCCGCGTTCAACATCCCGACGGCCGACCGTCACGACGCATTGGCGGACGCCACCGCGACCGCCTGGCTGGCGCTCAAGCTGATCGCGATCAGCGAGGACCAGGGCATCGACACGGTTCGGGAACTGCGCCGCCGCCTGCGACGGCACCGGACCCTCAGACGATGGAGGGGCTGAGTCTCCCTCGGGAAACCCAGCCCCTCTTGTTGCTTCCGGTTGTCTTGCGAGGCTGCCGACGCCTCCCCCATTTCACCCCGCAATGAGGCGCCGGCAGCAATCCGGCTAGAAGCCGGCCGGATCCAGGTACATCAGCCTGTTCGGCGAACCTGCACCGGCATCGGAGACCAGGCCGGTGGATGCCGCGCCCACCAGTGCCGCTGCCGTGTCCGCCGGCGTGGCCGAACCGTT
>NZ_CAXFCL010000111.1:0-8141 GCF_964000955.1 uncultured Abyssibacter sp. | reverse complement strand
GCGACATCGGGGACGGCGTCCTCGCTGATGATGGCCGCGGTCCAGGGCGTCTCCCCCAGGTCGGAGAGGTCGGTGTACTTCCAGGCTTCCTGGCGTTTGGTGGGGAAGCCGTCATGCTGCAGCTTGGCCAGTGCCTGCGCGCGCCAGTCGCGCTCGCGGCTGGGCCACGCCCCCGATTCGAAGACGTTCTCCAGCGTATCCATGGCGACGGAGTTGGAGTTCATGCCGCCTCGCCGGTGACCCAGCCGTAGCCGCGCGCTTCCAGTTCGCGCGCGAGTTCCTCGTCCCCGGATCGCACGATGCGGCCGCCCGCCAGCACATGCACATGGTCCGGCTTCACGTAGTCGAGCAGACGCTGGTAGTGAGTGATCAGGACGAACGAGCGCTCGGCCGAGCGCAGGGCATTGATGCCCTGGCTGACCAGCTTCAGTGCATCGATATCCAGGCCCGAGTCGGTTTCATCGAGGATCGCCAGCGCTGGTTTGAGCAGCAGCATCTGAACGATCTCGTTGCGCTTCTTCTCACCGCCGGAGAACCCTTCGTTGACGCCGCGGTGGATCATGTCCGTCGGAAGCTCCATCGCCTCCATCGCCTTGCGGATGTCGGAGAGAAAGCCCATTGCGTCGATTTCCGGTTCACCCCGGGCCGCGCGCCATGCGTTGACCGCCGCCTTCATGAAGTAGGCGTTGGAAACACCCGGAATCTCGACCGGATACTGGAAGCCCAGGAACAACCCGGCGACCGCGCGCTCCTCGGGTTCCATGTCCAGCAGGTCCTGGCCGTTGAACGTCACGGACCCGTCGGTGATGGTGTAGCCGGGACGACCGGACAGCACGCCGCCCAGCGTGGACTTGCCGGAGCCATTCGGGCCCATGACCGCGTGCACCTCTCCGGCGCCAATGGTCAGGTCGATGCCGTTGAGAATGGCCTTGTCGTCGACGCTGGCGTGCAGATTCTTGATTTCGAGCATGGTTGTCATGACTTGATCTTGGAAATGGGGACTACCCGACGGCGCCTTCGAGCGACACGGCGAGCAACTTGCCGGCCTCGACGGCGAACTCCATCGGCAGTTCGCGGAACACGTCCTTGCAGAAACCGTTGACGATCATCGACACGGCATCCTCCTCGGACATGCCGCGGGATCGGCAGTAGAACAGCTGATCCTCACCGATCCGGGACGTCGTGGCCTCGTGTTCGAGAATGGCCGACGGGTGCCGCACCTCGGAGTAGGGGAAGGTATGCGCGCCGCATTTCGGGCCGATCAGCAGCGAATCGCACTGGGTGTGGTTGCGCGCGCCCTCGGCCTTGGGGCTGACCCGGACGAGGCCGCGGTATGACTGGTCCGACTGGCCGGCCGCGATGCCCTTGGAGACGATGGTCGAGCGTGTGTTCCTGCCCAGATGGATCATCTTGGTGCCGGTGTCGGCCTGCTGGTGGTTGTTGGTCACCGCCACCGAGTAGAACTCGCCAATCGAGTTGTCCCCGCGCAGCACGCAGGAGGGGTATTTCCAGGTGATGGCGGAACCGGTCTCGACCTGCGTCCAGGCGATGTGCGAGTTGC
Source organism: uncultured Abyssibacter sp. (assembly GCF_964000955.1). Taxonomy (NCBI): domain Bacteria; kingdom Pseudomonadati; phylum Pseudomonadota; class Gammaproteobacteria; order Chromatiales; family Oceanococcaceae; genus Abyssibacter; species uncultured Abyssibacter sp. Next base: position 6,580 of record NZ_CAXFCL010000111.1, on the reverse strand, counting down.
GGCCGCGGCAGTCACCGCGCTTGGTGACGAAATTGTAGATGCCGCCCCGTCCGTCTTCGTCGCCCGGGTACCAGTTCTGCACGGTCGAGTACTTGATCTTGGCGTTGTCCAGCGCGATCAGTTCGACGACCGCCGCATGGAGCTGGTTCTCGTCCCGTTGCGGCGCCGTGCAGCCTTCCAGATAGGACACCTCGCTGCCTTCGTCGGCGATGATCAGCGTGCGTTCGAACTGGCCGGTGTTCATCTCGTTGATGCGGAAGTAGGTCGACAGCTCCATCGGGCACTTCACGCCCTTGGGGATGTAGACGAAGCTGCCATCGGTGAACACGGCGGAGTTGAGCCCGGCGAAGAAGTTGTCGCGCGCGGGCACGACCGTTCCCAGATACTTGCGAACCAGTTCGGGGTGCGTCTGAACCGCCTCCGAAATGGAGCAGAAGACCACGCCGGCGTCAGCGAGCTTTTCGCGGAACGTCGTGTGCACGGACACGCTGTCGAACACGTAGTCCATGGCCACGCCCGCCAGGCGCTTCTGTTCTTCCAGCGGGATACCGAGCTTTTCGTAGGTTTCCAGCAGCTTCGGATCGACCTCGTCCAGCGACTTGGGCATGTCCGCCATCGACTTCGGCGCGGAGTAGTAGGAGATCGCCTTGTAGTCGATGTCCGGAATCTGAAGATGGGCCCACTGCGGCTCGTGCCGGTCCTGCCAGACCTTGTAGGCGTTCAGGCGCCATTCCAGCAGCCATTCCGGTTCATTCTTCTTGGCCGAGATGAAGCGGATGATCTCCTCGTCCAGTCCGGGCGGTAGCGTGTCCGACTCCAGATCGGTGACGAAGCCCGCCTCGTACTTGCGGGTCTTGATCCAGTCGCGAAGTTCTTCTGTGCTGGTAGCCATATTAAGCTTGCGTCATGCGTTGAATCGAATCCGCCGGGATACTGACGGCGTGGGGCGGGGCGAAGCGGCGGGCCAGGGCGGCGATGCGGCCGGAGCCGGGCACCGCGAGATCGGCCAGCGAGACCTGATCCAGCGCCATGCGCACCGCGCGGTTGATCAGATGCCAGTTGCTGCGTGCGCCGCAGGATTGCTCGATCTCGCAGCGATGGTCGTGAATCGAGCATTCGGTCAGTGCAATCGGGCCTTCCAGGGCCTCGATGATCTGCGTGACCGAGATGTCCGTTGCCGGCCGCGCCAGCGCGTAGCCGCCGTGGGCGCCGCGCTCGGATTGAACCAGCCCGGCACGCGCCAGGTCCTTGAGCACCTTGCGCGCGGCATCCAGCGGCAGGCTGGCCGACGAGGCGAGATCCGTCGCGCTGCGACGCGTCTTGCTCTGCGCCAGCGTGGTCATGATGACCGTGCCGTAGTCAGTAAGTTTGGCGAGTCGGAGCATTGACTGCGAACCTCGGCGTATCGCTGGTGCGAAATGAAAGAGGACTTAATCGGTCCTAATTATAGCGGGCGGTGTTGCCGTCCTCAACCGAGTGATCGGAACGGCGTTCTATACTGAAACGCATGAACCATCCCGACACATTCACCACCATCGCCTTCGACGTGCCGGCGCCGTATACCGAGGTACGCACCGTGGCGGACAGCGACATCGACCGTCTCGGCCACACGAACAACGTGGTTTATCTCGGCTGGCTGGAATCGGTCGCCTGGGCGCACTCGGTACACCTCGGGCTCGACTGGGATCTGTATCAGCGGATCAATGCCTGTTTTGTCGCGCGTCGCCACACGCTGGATTATCTGCGCCCGACCTTTGTCGGCGACGAACTGCACGTCGCGACGTGGATCACCGACAACCCGGGTCGGGTGACCATGGATCGCGCCTACCAGATCGTCCGTGCGGCGGACGGGGTGACCGTGTTGCGAGGCACGACCCAGTGGGCCTGCGTGGACCTCACCACCGGACGACCGCGGCGCATGCCGCCGGAATTCGCCGAGGGCTTCGTGGCGGTTAGTCCGACGTAGCGCGACATTCGCCCACGCGGACGAGAAATCGTTCGAACAGTAGCTCGATCAGCGGCAGCGACTCGATCAGCCGGTGTTCGTCTTCCAGCATGTGCAACTCGGCCTGGTGGGTCTGCGCGAAGCGGATCGCGGAGGCAGGTGGAATCACCGTGTCCTGCCAGCCGTGGATGACCGTGGAGATGGCGGGAATGTCGCGCGGCTCCTCGTCAAAGCCGGGGTAGTAGAGCGCGGGCGCGAGCAGGAACAGTCCCTCCGGTCGCAGCGCGGAGCAGCTCTGCGCGCTGACATAGCCACCCATCGACGAGCCGGCCAGCACCAGACAGGCGGACTGAGGCGCGAGCGCCTGCAACTGCCGGACGCGCGCATGCGGGTCCATCGTGTGGCTGTAGTCCGGGCTGTCGACGGCAAACCCAAGGCGTGCCGCGACCGCTGCGAGCGCCTGGATTTTCGTGCCCCACGGCCCGCTTTCCATCCCGTGGGCGAAGACGACAAGGCGCTGTGCGGGGTCCGGCGTGACACTCATGGCTCGAATCTTTTGCGCTGATGCAGTCTAATCAATCTGTCATGGCGCGAACCAAGCCACAACGCAATCCCGAACGGCTGGACATCCGGATGAGCTTCACCGTGCGCTACGGGGAGCAGCCGGAGGACGAGCTGGTGGTCATGCGCGAGCGCGAGATGAAGCTGATCGGCAGCGTGTTTCGCTACCGTGACAAGATCATGCAGACGCTGGCGACCACGCTGGTCCGTGTCGCGCTGCTGCAACCCAAGATCGCGCGTCGAGTCGTCGGCGCCACCCGCACGGTTCGTCGGACTCCGCCCAAAAAACGCTGATGCGCTACCTGTTCTATCTCAACTGCGCCGTCATGGCGTTGGGCGCCGTGCTGGCGACGGTATTGGCCGTCGTTTGTCTGATCTACGTGCTCTACCTGGATCGGGAGCCTCAGCTTGCCGACGAACTGGGCTTTCTGGTGATGACCACGCTGATCTTCACGGTGACCACGGCCGGTGGTGTGATCGCCGTGATCGGACAGCACAGGAAGCGCGCCTGGCATTGGGCTGGCCTGGTGCTCTGGCTTGGCTCGCTGGGCTTGGCGATTCAATTGTTCTCACCGGGCTGAGCGGGCCGTGGACCAGGTGCTGATTCATCGCGCGCGCCAGTGGCGAGCCCTTCCCGCCGTGGCCGCGGCGCTGGCCTGGTTGTGGCTGGCCAGTCATGCGTCGCTCTGGGGCGCGGTGCTGCTGGTGCCGGTCGGGCTGGCGCTGGTGGCCGCGTCGATCATGGCCTGGCTGCATCCCGGTGATCCCAAGCCACATCAGATGATGGCGGCGCTCGCCATCGTCGGGGTGGTGGCGCTGCTGATCGCCGGGTACGCGGCCGGCTGGGGTGGCTGGCTGATGCTGGCGCTGGCGGTCGCGATGTTCGTGACCTCCGGCTGGTTGGCGATTGTCGAGCAGCCGGACGAGGCGGGCATTCCGCGGCCGGCGGGGACTACGCAACTGGCGGCGAAAGTGGCGCTGGATAACGCCTTGCTCGGTTATTTCGTCTCCACCGCCGAGATTCCGGGGCCGCATAACGCCTCCCGCATCGCGCGGGAGATGCGGGAGGCCGACGCGCTGATGAGCGCCCGGGGCTGGGTGACGAACCCGGCACAGTTTCACGTCGCGCCAGCCTGTCCTGACGACGTGTCGCCGCGTCAACGCGAGGTGTTCGGGCAGGCATTCACCCATTTGCGCTGGACCAGCGCCTTCGAGCCGCATCCGGAGCTCCCGGGCGCCGCGCGCTATCTGGGGCATGCGTCCACGCGCCACATGGACGCGTGGATGTTGCGCCATGATGATCCGGGACGGCCCTGGCTGATCGCGATACATGGCTACCGGATGGGTGTGCCGGCCATCGACCTGTCGCTGTTTTCGCCCGAGTGGCTGCATCACGGTCTGGGGCTCAATGTGTTGATGCCGGTGCTGCCGTTGCATGGCCCGCGCCGTATCGGCCGCCGGAGCGGTGACGGCTACCTGGGCGGCGAATTTCTCGATCTGGTGCACGCGCAGACCCAGGCGCTGTTCGATCTGCGTGCCAGCGTCCGCTGGCTGCAGCAGGCGCAGGGCGCCGAGCAGATCGCGGTGCTGGGTTACAGCCTCGGTGGTTACAACGCCTCGCTGCTGGCCACTTTCGAGGCTGAACTGGACTGCGTGATCGCCGGCATTCCGCTGGCCGACGCGGTGGACGTGCTGTGGCGACATTTTCCGGTGCTGCCACGTCGCTCGATGGAATCGCTGGGCGTGACCGATGCGATGCTGCGCCGGGTCATGCACCCGCTATCGCCGCTGGCACGGGCGGTGATGATCCGGCCTGATCGTTGCGCGGTGTTCGGCGCGCTGGCCGACCAGCTCGTGCCACCGGCGCAGGTCGCCCGACTCGCCCGGCACTGGGGGCTGGAGGCCCCGGTCTGGTACAACGGGTCACACCTCAGTGTCCGCCGTGAGCCCGTGGCCCGTTACGTCGTTGAACGCGCTTTGCTGAATGCGGGCATGATCGACCGTGAAAACGCCGCGCCCAGGCCCTTGATCAGATAGACTTTCTCTCAAATTCGTCGGAACCCGACATGAGCCAAATCGTCATCTCCGGGACGGGGCTGTTCACGCCGCCCGAGTCGATCAGCAACGAAGAACTGGTTGAGTGCTTCAACGCCTGGGCCACTCGCTACAACGCCGACCACGCCGAGGACATCGAGGCAGGCCGGCTGGAACCCAAGCCGATGTCCGATGCCGAGTTCATTCTCAAGGCATCCGGCATTCGCAGCCGGCATGTGCTGGACAAGCACGGCATTCTCGATCCGGAGATCATGCATCCGCAGCTGCCCATGCGGGGCAACGACGAGCCGTCGCAGATGTGCGAGATGGCGATCGCCGCCGCGACGCAGGCGCTGGAAGAGGCCGGACGCAAGCCCTCCGACGTGGATGCGGTGCTCTGCGCGGCGTCGAACATGCAGCGGTCCTACCCGGCAGTGGCCGTCGAGGTCCAGCAGTACCTGGGCTGCAACGGCTACGCCTACGACATGAACGTGGCCTGCGCGTCGGCTGCGTTCGGCATCCAGGCCGGTGTCGATGCATTGTCATCCGGTAATGCCAATTGCGTGGTCATGGTCAATCCGGAGATCTGTTCCGGGCATCTGAATTTCCGCGACCGTGACAGCCATTTCATTTTCGGCGACGCCTGTACCGCGGTGGTGCTGGAACGTGCGGAGGACGCCTCCGACGGTGGTTTCGAGGTGCTCGGAACGCGTCTGAAGACGCAGTTCTCCAACAACATCCGGAACAATGCGGGTTTTCTGAACCGATCGGAAACCCCTCAGCGATCCGACGATGACCGTCTGTTCATCCAGGAGGGCCGCAAGGTCTTCAAGGATGTGGTGCCGATGGTGGTGACGCTGATCAGCGAGCATCTGGCCGACAACGGTCTGGAGCCGTCCGCCGTGCGTCGCTTCTGGCTGCATCAGGCCAACCTGAACATGAACCAGCTGATCAGCAAGCGCTTGCTGGGCCGCGACCCCAGCGAGGAAGAAGCCCCCGTGGTGCTGGACGAGTACGCCAACACCAGTTCGGCCGGCTCGGTGATTGCGTTCCACAAACACAAGGCCGGACTGGCCGCCGGCGACGTTGCGGTGCTCTGCGCCTTCGGTGCCGGGTATTCGGCCGGGTCCGTCATCCTCCGTCAGCGGTAGCTGCAAGGACGCGTGCCTCAAGGCCGCGTCCGCCATTCGACCACTCCCCAGGTCACATGCGAAACACCAACACCCAAGTCAAATATCTGCGCGACTACACCGCGCCTGCGTTCCTTGTTGAGCGCACCGAGCTGCATTTCGACATCCGTGATGGCGAGACCCTGGTCACGGCGGAGCTGTCGCTGCGCCGCAATGACGCCGGCGCGCAACAGCCGCTGACGCTGGACGGCGATGATCTGATGCTGCTGGATCTTGCCGTTGACGGTCAGCCATGGCCGGATCACGAGGTGGGTGACAGCGGTCTGGTGGTCAACGGATTGCCCGACGAATGCACGCTACGCACCCGCGTGCGCATTCGTCCGGAACAGAACACCGCGCTGGAAGGCCTTTACCGTTGCGGCCCGTATCTGGTCACGCAGTGCGAGGCCACGGGGTTCCGCCGGATCACGTATTACCCGGATCGTCCCGATGTCCTGTCACGGTTTCGCGTGACCATCGAGGCGGACCGCGAGCGCTATCCGACGCTGCTGTCCAACGGAAACTGCGTGGCCACCGACGATCTGGACGACGGCCGGCATCAGGCCACCTGGGACGATCCCTATCCCAAGCCCTGCTACCTGTTCGCGCTGGTCGCCGGCGAGTTCGAGGAGCTGCACGGCGATTACACGACCGCATCCGGTCGCCGGGTGTCGCTGGAACTCTACGCCGACAAGGGGCAGGGCAAGCGTCTGGAATTTGCGCTGGAGTCGCTGATCGAGTCCATGCGCTGGGACGAGCTGCACTACGGACGCGAATACGATCTGGATCGCTATCTGATCGTCGCCGCCGCCGCCTTCAACATGGGGGCGATGGAAAACAAGGGTCTGAACATCTTCAACACCAGCTGCCT